>JBCBTL010000249.1:0-4982 GCA_039818705.1 Cyanobacteria bacterium J06639_1 | reverse complement strand
ATAATGCTTCAGGAGTAGCCGTGCTGTTGGAACTGGCGCGATCGCTAGCAGCTTTTCCCTTAATGCGCCCCGTGCATCTCGTGGCATTCGATTTGGAAGAATACGGTTTGCACGGCAGTACTCACTACGCAGAGCGACTTCACCAACAAAAACAGCCCCTCGCCGTCGCGCTATCGCTAGAAATGCTGGGCTATTGCTCCTCCGAGCCGAATTCTCAGAAATATCCCGCATTTTTGCGCTATCTCTATCCGACCTGCGGCGATTTCATTGGGGCGATCGGCAACTGGGCGAGTATTCCCGCGATGATCCGACTGCACCGAGCCATGCGATCGCAATCGGTGAAATGTCAGTGGCTCGTGGTCGGACAGCGGGGGAAGCTCCTGCCCGATACGCGCCGCAGCGATCACTCGCCCTTTTGGGATCGCGGCTATCCGGCAGTCATGGTCACCGACACGGCGAATCTCAGAAATCCCCACTATCACAAGGCTAGCGATCGCCTCGAAACCCTCGATTTAGATTTTCTCACGGGAGTCTGTCGCGGCTTGATACGTGGCGTTCCGCAGATTTAGTTCGCATTCACTCGCATCGCCTCGGCAATGTACGCGCACGTCATCTGACAACTACGGCGGTTGTTTCCTCCTCGTTTGAGGCTGTAATCCAGTTCAGCTAGCAACCCTAGCACTCGATAAAGGGCAGCGCTGGAGAGCGATCGCACTTCTTTTTGTAGAAAGTACACCCGCTTGGGATTGCCGATATCGGCGGCTTTGGCGATCGCTTTGTTATCCCGTTCCCCCGCTTCCATCATCAGTTTGACCCAAAGCCACGTGCGGAACTGACTGACCAGCACAGCCAAGATTTTGAGGGCAGGTTCGTTGCGATCGAGCAAATACGTCAAAATTTCTAGTGCCTCGCCACTTTTCCCATCCCGTAACTTGGCTGCGAGCTGGAAACTGTTGTAGGCGGATGCGGGCACGAGGGCGGCAACTTCTGCAGGGGCGATCGCCTCCTGTCTTTCCCCGATAAAGAGCGAGAGTTTTTCCAATTCCATCGCTAGCGTTTGGCGATCGGTACCCACGGCTTCTGCTAGCAGTTGGGCGGCATCTTCGGTGAGATTGACTCGCCGCGATTTCGCCTCACTTTTCACCACTCTCATCAGCCCGTCTGTATCCCACGGTGCGAGCTGAGCGAATTCTTCAACTTGAGCGACTTTTTTGAGTAGCTTGGTTGATTTCAGCCGTCCGTCGGGTTTTTGTCCTGAAGTCAGCAGCAAATGCGTTGCGTCAGGCAGAGCATCCAACGTCCGACTCAGTTCGGCATACAAGTCGTCCGAACACTGTTGTGCCAGCGTCGTGTCTTCCAGCCAGACGAGGCGATCGCCTTCCCCCAGTGGCGGCGTCATTGCCTGATTGAGCCCCGTAACGCTTTCGCTAGCCGGGAGGCGATCGAAGTTAAACGCCAGCCAAGCTTCAGACAGCACTTTCGCTTTGAGCGCATTCACTGCCTTCATGAGGCTGAAGCGATCGTCTCCCCAGTAGAAATAGACGGGCATGGATAGGTTTGAAGTCTGACTGCTACCGTGACATTAGCCGCAAATACAGACACGCGATCGCGGAGGCCGCTCATGGTCGTAGCTCCAATCAAGCGTCTCACGCCAGACGAGTATCTGGAACGAGAGCGACAGGCAGACACCAAAAGCGAATTTATCGACGGAGAGACCATCCCGATGGCGGGAGCTACAGCCAACCACAATCGACTTTCGCTTAACTTGTGTCGTTTGCTTCCTACCGAAATCGACGGGTCAACCTACGAACTCTTCATGAGTGACATGCGGCTGTGGCTGCCTCAATACGAGTGCTACACCTATCCTGACGTGATGGCGATCGCTGGAACCCCTCAATTCACGGACGACAAGCAAACTGCTGTCACCAACCCCTGTTTCATTGCGAAAGTCCTCCCAGTACCTCCGGAAACCTACGACGAGCTGGCATACTTCCGTTTCTACCGCGCGATCCCAGAACTTGTGGAGCATTTACTCATCGATCGAACAACTTGTAGAGTCGAACATTGGGTCAAAGTCAAGGAGCGTAACTGGACGCTGACGGAGTACGTAAGCGAAGAGGCGAGCCTGATGCTCCAATCCGTGCCGCTTGAACTGAGTTTGAAGGATTTGTACAAACGAGTCAGGTTTGAAGCGATCGCTCCCCACCAAGACGATCCGTCATCACTCTCTTCAGACCCCACTGACAAGTGACGACTGACAACTGACATTTCCCACCCAAATTGACGCTCCCCTTAATTGTTGTTAGCGTCACATCAATCTTTTGCGACTGATGGCAGTCATGGTATCTGAACCCCTGCTCAGCTACGCTCAGCAGGTCTGTAGGACTTTCTCAGCCAGGGTTCAGGTTCGCCTGGATTAATAAGATGAGCGAGGGGCGATCGCGTCCTTCTCGTTGCCGCAGCCGCATCGGATGCTATCGTTTCATTTTTGTCCTCGGAGTGTGTTGCATGACCCGTTCTCGCACTGATACCGCGCTGCGTACTCGTTTGGTGCCGTTTGGCGATCGCCTGGAGGCTCCGCTAACCAAGCAGCCGATTTCAGTTTTGCAAATCAATTTGGGTCGTCGGTGCAATCTCGCCTGTGCTCACTGTCACGTGGAAGCAGGACCAAAACGAACTGAAGAGTTATCTCCCGAAGTCTGCGAGCAGCTTGTTGAAATCATTCAGCGTTTCGAGCAAATCCAAACCGTAGATTTGACTGGCGGCGCTCCCGAGATGAATTACGGTTTTCGTCCTTTGGTCGAGGCTGCTCGTGCCAAAGGGAAGCAAGTGATGGTGCGATCGAATCTGACGATCTTTTTTGAGGAAGGCTACGAAGACTTACCCGAGTACTTCGCTCGCCATCAGATTCACGTCGTGGCCTCGCTCCCCTGCTACTTGGCGGATAACGTCGATCGCATGCGGGGCAATGGGGTGTTCGATCGCTCGGTCGAAGCGTTGCAATGGTTGAATCGGTTGGGATACGGCAGCAATCCCCGTTTGAAGTTGGATTTGGTGTACAACCCACAACTGCCGAGTTCGACCGAGTTCTCGTTGACGGCGAGCCAACAGAGTTTAGAAGGGGCTTACAAAGCTCACTTACAAGAGCAGTTCGGCGTTGTCTTCAACCAGCTTTTCACGATCACCAACATTCCCATCGGGCGTACCAAATTCCATCTCAATCGCCTCGAATTGCACGAGCCGTATCTCGAATTCCTGTCCGAGCATTTCAATGCGGGTACGGTCGAGCATTTGATGTGCAGGAACGAGCTGTCGGTAGACCACCGAGGCTACATCTACGATTGTGATTTCAACCAGATGGAAGGGGTCCCCGCCCGCGATCGCGCCGGTAATCCCATCACAGTTGGCGACCTTCTCGACCGCGATAGCCTCGATCTTATCGACATCGTCCAAACCAAGCCCTACTGTTACGGGTGTACGGCTGGAAGCGGTTCGAGTTGTGGTGGTGCGCTCGTCTGATGTGAAGCGATCGCGGCTCGGACAGGTTGCAAAGTTTTGACTGTTGTTCTTTTGTCTTTTACTGCGAGGTTCCCATGACTGCTCCGCCCGATCGCATTACCCGCGCCCTCCGCTGGGGTATGGTTTTAGCTGCTGCGATGCTTTTGCTCCACACGGCTCCCGTTCTCGCCCAAGACAGTGGCGGTGGTTTCAATCCCCAGGCCATTTTCCGAAACGTCTTAGAGTCAATTGACAACCTGGGGCCAGCAGGGCCAATCGCGTTCATCGGGCTTTACATCATTTCAACGGTGGCCTTTCTTCCAGGGTCGATTCTGACTTTGGGGGCTGGGGTCGTATTTGGGGTGGTAAAGGGAGCTATTTTCGTCTTCATCGGAGCCATGATCGGCGCTACGGCAGCATTTATTGTCGGTCGTTACGTCGCGCGGGACTGGGTGGCAAAGCGCATTGCTGGTAATGATAAGTTTCAAGCCATCGATAATGCGATCGCCCGCGAAGGGTTGAAAATCATCTTCTTAATTCGCCTGTCTCCGGCGTTTCCGTTTAGCCTGCTGAACTATGCCCTCGGTCTCACCCGCGTATCTCTCAAAGACTACGTTATCGGCTCGACCGGCATCATTCCCGGCACCATCATGTACGTATATCTGGGATCGCTAGCGGGTAACCTCGCCATGATTGGCGCTGCCGACCAGCCGACCAATGCAGGCGTGCAGTGGGCGATTCGCATCGTCGGGTTTATCGCCACGGTTGCTGTCACGGTTTACGTTACGCGGATTGCTCGCGAAGCACTCAAGAAAGAAGTGGGTAGCCCTGCCGAATCGACTGCAAACTAGTCGCGCCCCAGTCTGCTACGCTCGAAAATCCATTTCGTTCTGGAGTTTGCGTGCTGAAGGTTTTGAATCGTCCTCTCGTGTGGCTAGCGATCGCGGTAGTGGCGATCGCTAGTCTTACGATTTTCAGCCCGCTTTCAGCTCTGTTCGATCGCGAAATGCTCCAAATGTATTTCGAATCGCTGGGAGCGTGGGCACCTGTCTTGTTCGTGTTAGCTCACGTCGTCGCCTGCATGCTCGCGATCCCCGGCACGATCCTCGCTGTCACGGGTGGCGCGCTGTTCGGTTTGGCATGGGGAACGGTGTGGTCAGTTGTGGGTGGCACGTTGGGGGCTGTCCTGGCGTTTTGGATGGCACGTCAACTGCTGCACGATTGGGCAGAACGGCGCTACGGCCACACGGCCAAGCTGAAAAGCTTTAAAGAATCGGTTGCGAAAAACGCGCTGCCCTTCGTTCTCGTCGTACGGTTCGCGCCGATTTCTCCATTTAACGTCGTCAACTTTCTCTTCGGCCTCACGCCTGTATCGCTGGCGGACTATACCCTCGGCACTGCGGTGGGGATCGTTCCGGGCACGATCGCCTACACCTGGCTTGGCAAAACCGGACGCGATGCGTTTGAAGGAGGCAGCATGATGC
>JBCBTL010000248.1:0-4982 GCA_039818705.1 Cyanobacteria bacterium J06639_1 | reverse complement strand
CGGTACAACTGCGATCGCATCGTTCTTAAGATAGAGATATAAACTATCTCTTCTCTGCCAAAATACAGAGATTAAAAGGGAAGCAAAATTACTTATTAAAATAGATTGTTTTTCTTGAAAAAAGAATTACATTGATAACGATTCGTAGTATCCTTTCGCATCGTCTTTCGTTCACGGGCATCGATCCCATCTGTCAATCGAGTGGATGCCTTGCAAAACCGACTTTAACGACCCATGACTGTTTCCGATGCTGACACCACGCGCATTCTCATCGTCGATGATTCTGACGACAATATCTTTTTGGTCGAAAAGATCCTCAAGCTAGAGGGCTATCAAACTCTAGCCGCCACCGATGGTGCAGACGCGATCGCGATCGCCCAGGAAAAGCATCCCCACCTCATCCTGCTAGACGTGATGATGCCGGGGATGGACGGCTACGAAGTTACCCAACAACTGCGCGCCGATCGAAGCCTTCCCTTCATTCCCATCCTGCTCATCTCCGCCCACGATCGCTCCAACGTCGTGCAAGGGCTCGATGCGGGCGCAGACGAATTCATTCGCAAACCCGTCGAAGTGGACGAACTGTTGGCGCGAGTGCGATCGCTCCTCCGCCTCAAACGCAGCATCGACGATCGCGAACAAATGATGCGCCAGCGGGACGATTTCGTCTCCCGCCTCACCCACGACCTGCGCACCCCCCTGATCGCCGCCGACCGGATGATGACCCTCCTGCAACAGTCCGACGAGGACGATCTGTCTGCCGACAAGCGGGAAATGCTCGACCTCATGCGCGACAGCAATCGCAACCTCATGCGCATGGTAGATAACTTGCTCGAAGTCTATCGCCACGATGCCGGACAGGAAGTGTTAGCCTTCGCCCCCTTCAACTTCCGCGATTTGGTGGCAACCGTCGAAAAAGAACTCCAACCCCTCGCCACCGAAAAAGAGCTAGATTTCGAGGTCTCCTGCAACGAAAAAGACTCTGACGCCTACGATCGCGTCACGGAGAATGTTGTAGGCGATCGCCACGAACTGCGCCGCGTGCTCACCAACCTCATCGGCAACGCCATCAAGTTCACCGACGAGGGCGGCATTTCCCTCCACGTCGAACTATCGCCGCCGCCTCATCTCCACAGCAACGGCAAAAACGCCCCGCCGTGGCTAGAAGTCACGATCGCCGATACGGGAGCGGGCATTCCAGCCCACGAGCAACAAGAACTCTTCGCCCGCTTCCGCCAAGGCCAGCACAAGCGAGCGGGCAGCGGCCTAGGACTTCACCTCTCCCATCGCATCGTGCAGGCGCACGGCGGTCAAATTTCCGTGCGATCTCGCGTCGGTGAAGGCAGTCAATTCATCGTTGCAATTCCAACCGAACAAAGCGATCGCTAGCTGAAACCACTCCTATCAAACTGCTTGTACCCGGATTGATTTCAGTTGATAAATTCGCGATCGCGATCGGCTCGACACCATTTCAAATCTACCTGTCAAGAGTCATTTTTCTCCTGATTTCTCTATCCACAGATACAAAACAGGGCAGATACAAAAAGTTACAATTGGGGCATGAGGAAACAACTCCTCTCGCAGTATTGAGCGAGGATAACGTATCGTGGAAACCCAGCCCAAGCCCTACGGATTTACTCAAATTGCCGAAACCCTGAATGGTCGTCTGGCCATGTTGGGATTCATCATTGGCATCGCTACCGAATGGCTGACAGGACAAGGCATCTTGTCTCAAATTGGTTTGATGTAATTCGACGGGGCTGCGATCGCCTCAGCGCGGACAGTCCCGCTCACGGCCAATACAAAGTCGAGTCCCCCAGTCTTTTCTGCGCTGGGGGACTTGTTCGTTTGGGGTCGATTTGGACGACAGGGGGGAGAGCGATCGCGAAACCGTTTTGCGGCAGGTCAGTCAGCAAGTGGAAGCTATGAGCGATCGCCTGCATCGAAGACGAGTATTCGAGATGTGAGGTGCGATCGCCTCCGCATCCTTCAACTCTGTAAGCGTGAGCTAACCGGATGGAGTCGTCAGCGCGATGTGGACGATGCCATCGCCGCGATTGACGAGAGGGTTGAGGGCGAGGCCAGCGATGATGCCCGCTTGGGGAGCTTTGACGACAGCTTGGCGGTCTCCGAAGGCATCGCCGATAACTCCTAGCGTTTGCTTTGGGGTGACGGCATCTCCGAGATTCACCGCCCGCCGAAAAATGCCGCTGCGGGAAGCGCGCACCCACTGCGTTTTGTCGATTTCGAGGCTTTGGGTTTCAGGTTCGGGTATGGCGAGGGTTTCGCGATCGCAAGCGCCGAGTTCGCACAGCACCCGCAGCACGCCGTCTACGCCGATGCGGATCGCGTCGGGGTCGAAGCGCAGGGCTTCTCCCGCTTCGTAAAGCAGGACGGGAATGCCGCGACGGGCCGCGGCTTGGCGCAGCGAGCCGTCACGGGTAGAGGCTTGGATAGTTAGAGGCGCGCCAAAGGCGAGGGCGCAGCGGTGGGTTTCGCGATCGCTTAAATCAGCCCGGATTTGGGGCAGGTTGGTGCGGTGGTGGGAGGCGGTGTGCAGGTCGATGCCGTGGGTGGACTGGCTGACGATTTCGGTGATAAATAAGTGCGCCAGCCGACCCGCCAGCGAGCCGCGCGGCGAGCCTGGAAACGAACGATTGAGATCGCGGCGATCGGGGAGGTAGCGAGATTGTTCGATAAAGCCGAATACGTTCACGATCGGGACGGCGATCAGCGTGCCCCGCAGCGTTTTGGGACTGACGCGCTGCAACACCTGCCGGATAATTTCCACGCCGTTGAGTTCGTCGCCGTGGATGGCGGCGCTCAGCCAGACGCTGGGGCCATCTTTTTTGCCGCGTACAACCGTGACCGGCAGCGACAGCATGGTTTGGGTTGCCAGCCGCGCTACCGGGATCTCTAGCTGTTGCTTAGTTCCGGCTTTGACGACCGTGCCGCCGATGGTGACAGCGCCCGAGCTGGCCGCAGATTTGGCGCTCGGCGATCGCTTTTGGATCGCGTCATTCACAGCGGTATCGTTCACGCTCGATCTCGTTTGGCAGATGCCAGGTTAATGAGCACTTGTGAAATTAGTAGGCAATGCGATCTTGAGTTTTGTTGGGGGCGGCGCTTTTTTCGATGAATTCGATGATTTTGCCCGCTACGTCCACCTCGGTCGCGCCTTCAATGCCTTCTAAGCCGGGGGACGAGTTCACCTCCATCACCACCGGGCCGTGGTTGGAGCGCAGGATGTCTACGCCCGCGACCTTTAAGCCCATCGCTTTAGCTGCGCGGGTGGCGGTGCTGCGCTCTTCGGGGGTGAGTTTAATGCTAGCTGCCGAGCCGCCGCGATGGATGTTGGAGCGAAATTCGCCGGGTGCGCCTTGGCGTTTCATGGACGCGATGACGCGATCGCCCACCACGAAACAGCGAATATCCATGCCCCCGGCTTCTTTGATGAACTCTTGTACCAGGATGTTGGCATCCAGTCCGCGAAACGCTTCGATGACGGACGTAGCGGCTTGAGTAGTTTCGGCTAGCACCACGCCGATGCCCTGCGTGCCCTCTAGAAGCTTAATGACGAGCGGCGCGCCCCCGACGGTTTCGATCAGTCCTTCGATGTCTTTGGGGGAGTGGGCGAAGCCGGTGACGGGGAGGCCGATGCCTTTGCGAGAGAGGATTTGCAGACAGCGCAGTTTGTCGCGCGATCGCGAGATGGCTTGAGATTCGTTGACCGAAAATACTCCCATCACCTCGAACTGCCGCACCACTGCCGTGCCGTAGAAGGTCTTAGACGCGCCGATGCGGGGGACGATCGCGTCGAACCCTTCGAGGGGTTCCCCCTGATAGATCACCTTGGGTTTGTGGGAAGTGATGTTCATGTAGCAGCGCAAATAGTCGATCACCTGCACCGTGTGGCCGCGTTGTTCGCCAGCTTCTTTGAGGCGGCGGGTGGAGTAGAGGGAGGCTTTGCGGGAGAGGATGGCAATTTTCACGGCACGAGTCCTAACGAGTGAGACGGATGGGAGAACGCGAGTCAAGTTGGGTTCGGGTGACGGGCGAGCGATCGCGGGTGTAGAAACGATCGCCCGGAATCGACTAAAAAGCGATCGCGCACGGCTTGACGACCCAACAACATGCGAAACCCCATCGCGTCTCGGTTGGTGAGGGTGAGTTCGATCGGCCACTGGCGGTCGGCGAGCTGAACCGTGGTGCGCACGACGGGACGTAACTGAGCGTGACCGCCCGAATTGCGCACGTGTCGTTCGGCCAGCAGCTCCGCCTCGGCGACGACGATAGTTCGATGATCGTCTTGGAGCGGGTGGATGGCGAAGCGCAGCATGGGCGTGCCGTCGCGATCGAAGCGTTCGAGGTCGAAGGCGTGGAGGGCTGACGATCGCGCCCCGGTATCGATTTTGGCTTTGATGGTTTCGACCCCTAAATCCGGTAGCGCCAGCCATTCGCGCCAGCCAATCGGGTCGAGAGTGCGGGGCTTAGACCGACGACTCATGCAGTCTCCTGGATGAAACCGGACGATGCGAACGGGCGACCCCAAAGCACTCCTGCTTCTGCGAGGTCGCCCCTGTGCGTATGATGCGTCAATCGAACAGGCCAAAGAACCCTCGAAAGGTATAGCCCACGCCGACGATCAGGCCGATATCCGTACCGTCTTCAACGAAGCCGACGTTGGTGCGAGCCGTGGCGACGAAGCGTTCGGACAGCGGTACGTCAATTCCCACGATCGCCATCGGATCGATTTGGAACTCGAAATCCCCCAGCGAATCCGCCACGATGCCGCCGCCGAGGAAGGGGGTGTAGAGAATCTCATCTGAATCTTCCGCGCGGATGGGGAAATCGACCGTTAGGGCAAAGGTAGAAGCGTTGCGAGCGCCGAACACGGTGGCGTTGTGGAGCGAGAGGCGATCGGTAAATCCAGTTTTACTGACGATCGCGAACCCGCCCTCGCCGAGTGCCGTCGTATCGCC
>JBCBTL010000247.1:0-4995 GCA_039818705.1 Cyanobacteria bacterium J06639_1 | reverse complement strand
GTTTTGTCTGCATTTTCGGGGCGTTTGCCCACCTGAATGGCAGCGGCGAGAGCGGCTCCGGCAGATATCCCAGAGAGCAATCCTTCTTCGCGGGCGAGGCGACGGCTGAAGGCAAACGCATCGGCATTCGTCACCGTCACCACCTCATCTAGAAGCTCGGTGTCGAGCACGGCGGGGACGAACCCAGCCCCGATGCCTTGAATTTTGTGAGATCCCGGTGCGCCGCCGGAGAGCACCGGACTGTTTTCCGGCTCGACGGCGATAATTTGTAACGTGGGCTTGCGGGGCTTAAGGACTTCAGCGATGCCCGTAATCGTGCCACCCGTGCCCACGCCCGCAATGACGATATCGACATCACCTTCACTATCTGCCCAGATTTCCTCGGCGGTGGTGTCGCGATGGATTTGCGGATTGGCTGGGTTCTGAAATTGCTGGAGCATGTAGGCGTTCGGAATGAGGCGAGCCAATGCTGTTGCCCGCGCGATCGCCCCGTTCATGCCTTCAGCTCCAGGGGTGAGCACTAACTCTGCACCATAAGCGTTGAGCACGGTGCGCCGCTCCAGGCTCATGGTGTCGGGCATGGTGAGGATGAGGCGATAACCCTTTGCCGCAGCCACCATCGCCAGCGCGATTCCGGTATTGCCAGAGGTGGGTTCGATCAGGACTGTGCGATCGGGGGAGATTTCACCCGCCGTCTCTGCCGCTCGAATCATGTTGACCCCAATTCGGTCTTTGACGGAGGAGGCCGGATTCATGCTCTCCAGTTTCAAGACGATGCGAGCCGAACAGCCTTCGGCCTGGGGAATACGGTTGAGCTGCACCAAGGGGGTGTTGCCAACCAGTTCGGTAATGTCACGAGCGATAGGCATAGCTCGGCCTCCTGAGTCAGGGCGTGAATGGTGGGGATGGGGAAAGCAAGAATGCGTCCTAGCGGGAATGCTTGAGTCAGCGCGACGGTAGGCGGCTTTCTAGGAAGCCAGAGCTGGGAAATCGGGCTTTAAGGATTCCAACCAATCCGCAATGCGCTGGTCGGTTTTGTCGCTTTCGTTGACCTCATCGAGAGGCAAGCCCACGAATTGACCGTCGCGAATGGCTGAGGACTTTTCAAAGGAATAATCTTCGGCTGACACAGCACCGACGATCGTGGCTCCTAAGGCTTTGAACTGGTCGTAAAGAATGCCCAAGGCACCGACGAAATGCTTGCTGTGTCCCTGACAATCGCCGGGGCCGAACAGCGCGATCGTCTTATCCGAGAAGTCGGGTTTTTCAACTTCCATATCGAACAGAGGCTCGCGCCAGTCATTCTGGACTTCTCCGGCTCCCCAGGTCGAACACCCCAGGAGCAGATAGTCGTATTTCAGGAGATCGTCAACATCGTCGAAATCCTCCTCCATGCTGTAAAGATCGCAGCGATCTTCGCCAATTTCCTGCTGAATTTTCTCAGCGATTTCTTCCGTCACGCCAGAGGTGCTGCCGTAAAAGATGCCGATCTTAGTCATGGGTCTTCTCCTCACACTAGGTAGGCTTCCATGTGGGTCTTAATCGTGCAGTTCGAGCGCGGGTAGGCGACGCACAGCAGTACGAAACCTTTGGCCATCTGCCCGTCATCTAGGAAGGTTTGATCCTCTTGATCGATGTCTCCATCTACGAGCTTGCCGACGCAGCTAGAGCAAGCTCCTGCCTGACAGGAAAACGGCAGAACGAGATTCGCGTCTTCCGCCGCATCCAAGATGTACTGGTCGTCATCAACCGGGATGGTGACATCGATGCTGCGCTTCTTGTTGAGTAACTGGACTTGATACGTAGCCATGACTGGCCTCCTAAGTCAGTTGAGGGTGAGTCAGTGAAGGGTGAAAGAACGGCGATCGCCTTTAAGAGCAAGGCACGCCTGCCGGAGTGCAATCTCCAGCAGCTTGGAACGATTTGCCGCAGCCGCAGGTATCGGTGGCGTTGGGATTGGTAAATTTGAAGCCGCTTTCGAGCAGGCTGTCGATGTAGTCCACCACGATGCCGTCCAGCAGCGGTGCGCTTTGGGGATCGATGAAGACCTGTAGACTGCCCGATCTCTCGACGGTGTCGTCGGGTTTGGGCAAGTCGGCTACTTTGATGTCGTATTCGTAGCCGTTGCAGCCGCCATCTTTGACGGCGAGGCGGATGCCTCGTTCTGGGGTGTAGTTGGGGGTGCCGCGCACGAAGGAACGCAGGCGGAGTTCGGCTACTTCGGTGAGGGTAACGGACATGGGAAATCTCCTTGCCATCAGGGATGAGTGGGAAATCGGGGGATGGATGGGTCAAGCGTGGAAGCGATCGCCTCCAGCCAGATATCGACCTTTCAGGCCTCTGCGGTTCGGCACGGCGGTTGTTACCGACACGTCGAGCTGTGGGCGAGAAGCCCGACATTGACTGCGCCACGCACACCACGGGGAGCAGGCGCGCTGCTGCCGCAGAACAGAGCTGAACGGGCAGATGGGGGCGATCGCGAGCAGCGTCAGCACCCCGAGGGTGGGCAACAGCATCGGCGCGATCGCCAGCGCTGCGGCCAGACAGATACCGCCGAGCAAACTGAAGAGCACCCGACAAAAAGTATCGAGAGGTGGCGGGGTCAGTCTCCAGAAGGCGATGGCAACGCCGAATAGAAGTAGAGCAGTCCAGAACATGGGTCGGGTGCAGAATTCAGCAGTGAGGGGTAGAGGCGATCGCGACTGGTTAGCCTCGGAAGGCGATCGCGACTCCGTTAGTGGACGGGGCGGGTGCGCGAGTGAGATGCCCGCATACAGGGCAGTCGGGGTCGCGGTAGGGACGGTGCTTGGCAAAGGAGGCACGAGCCAAATCCATCGTCAGCAGTTGCCCCAGCAGGGGTTCGCCCAATCCGGTGACGAGCTTGATGGCCTCCAATGCGGCCAAACAAGCCAGCGTGCCGGAGACCGCGCCCAACACCCCAAAGCCCCAGCGATCCCACTCCGGTTTTTCGGGAAACAGACAGGTGAGGCAAGGGGTGCGTCCGGGGGCGATCGCTGTCAGGTAAGCTTCCATGCCGTTCATGGCGGCCTCCACCATGGGCTTGCCCCAGCGCACGCAGGCGGCGTTAAGCAAGTCCCGTTCTTTGAAGTCGAAGGCACAGTCGAGGGCGATGTCGGCTCGCTGCACGAGAGCGTCGATGTTGTCAGCACTGACGTACTCACACACGGCCTCGATCGCGATATCGGGGTTGAGCTGGGCGAGGGTGTCGCGGGCTTTGAAGACGCGCGGCTTGCCCACCCAGTCATCTGTCATCAGCACTTGCCGATTCAGATCGTCGCGCTGCAAGTTGCCGCCCCGCACCAGAATCAACTTGCCGACACCCGCTACGGCGAGATACAGCGCCGCTGTGCCTCCCAATCCGCCCACGCCCGTCACCAGCGCCGTAGTGTTTTTCAACTGGCGCTGACCGATCTCGCCTAGCCCCGGCAGCATCATCTGGCGGCGGTAGCGATCGACTTCGGTAGGCGTAAGGGATGGCAGCATGGGTCGGTACTCGGTACAGATTTCGGCTCAAGTCAGGGAGCTTTACTCGGTCGCGATATCCGAGACCATCACCACGTTTTTGGGTCGGTCTTTGAATACCTTGAATAGCTTTTGTTCGACGCCAGAGGACTCCACGAACACCGCGTAAGCGGCTTGTAACGCTTGGCGATAGCCATCGAGTAACTTGGCTTCGCTCTCACCGCCATCGATCGCCTTCGCGAGCTGAGAAAATTTCCGCAGAATGTGCAGGCGATTGACGTTGACGATTTGCGGATCGTAGGGGAGGCCGAAGAATTCGAAATACTCTTCGGCATCGACCAGCAGCGAGAACTGAGCTAGGGACTTGCTCGGGGTCGTCATCGGTCGGCCTCCAATTGGGCGAGCTGTTGTCTGAGTTCCCGCAGTTCGCAGTAGAGCGCGTAGGTGCGCGCTGCGACTTCGGGGAGCAGGTCTAAATCGGTCGGCAATCCTTCCGCGATGTCGTGAAGATCCATCTTTTTTTGACCCGCTTTGCTGTTCAGCTTGCGGATTTTGAGTTTCAACTCTTCAATCGACAGCGGTTCGGCGGCGACGGTTCTAGTCGTGGTGAGAGTCATGGAACAGATGAGGGTAGACAATAGGAGCCGGGTCGGGTTTACAGGGGAGAGTTACTCGGGTCATGAGATGCCATGATGATGTGCGTCCGACCCAGTGGAAACGCGTGCGAGTAGCGCCTAAAGCTCGCAGACTTCTGGATACTGCTGGGCGAGGGCAATGCCTTTTTGCACCAGCTTTTCGCCGTCAGCCGCGAGTTTTTCGAGCGAATTGAAGCCGAAGCGCTGAGCGTCGCGCAGCGTTTTCGAGGTCAGAATTAGGCGACCTGAGAAAATCAGCGCCCAGCCGAAGCCCTCGTGACTCAGGTCGATGACGACTTGAGAGAGCTTGCCTGTTTCTTCTTCGATGCGAGCGGCGATCGCCCGATAAAAGGCCAAGATGCGTCCCAGTGTGACGGGATCGACATCCCCATCCACCGGAATCTCCCGGCGCTCTTTTTTCGAGAGCACATAGGGCTTGAGCAACAGCTCGTCCGCCCAGTTGCGGTAGGTTCCGTAGGGATCGTTGGCGCGAATCTGCTGCACGATCGCTTTCAGAAACGGGGAACTGTCAATCACTAGGGCTGGGGTCGCGGCCTCGACTGCGTCGGGCGCGATCGTCGTGTCAGTGGCAAGAGCGTTCATACGGCGACTTCCTCCTCCTTGAGGGTTTCAAAATCGTCTTCAAAGCTTTGGGGTTGGCGCTTTTGCAGCGCTTTGCGCAACCAGGGGGGCGGACTGCCCTTGAGAGTTTGCACTAGCCGTCCCAGCAATTCCTGAATGTCATCGGTTTCGGATTGAGCTTTGACGGGGGTAATGTTTTTGCGAATCAGCCGCGCTGCCGCGCTGCCGCCGATCGCCGATACGTAGACGATGGTGCAGTCTTGCAGGGCTTTGACCTTGGGCTCGAGCTTGTCTT
>JBCBTL010000246.1:0-5001 GCA_039818705.1 Cyanobacteria bacterium J06639_1 | reverse complement strand
ATCCGCCACGATCGTGGCATCGTCAGTGGCGCTCAAAGCAACCGAGGTGCTGCCTCCCGTCGTCGTCACGATCGCGTCGTTCTGAATCGTGGCTTCAATCGTGTTGCGGATGTCGTTCCCCGACCCAGCCCCAGCTCCGGCAAACGCCCCTCCTAATCCGCTGGCACTCTTCCCAAACGAGATCGACCCGCCCATGCTCAACGCCTTAATTTTGGCGGTTGAAGCCGCCTCCAGCGTCACGTTCCCAGCCGTTGTCACTGCCGAGTCATCAATGAAAGCGCGCACGTCGCTGTCGATCTCGTTGACCGAAGCAGACGCACCAACCGAAAGCGTCCCGCTGCCTTTCTGACCGTCGGCGATCGCGAAGCCGAAGCCCCCAGAGGTTGCGCGGATGTCAGAGTCGTCGATCGCGGTCAGCTCCACCCCATCACTGGCATTCACGATGCTGTCGCCCGAGATGGTGCTCTCAATCTCGCTCTCGATTTGATTGTTCGACCCCGCACCCGCTCCAGAAATACTGACGGCGCTACCAGCCGGTGTGGTGTTATTGGCAAGGGTGCCGCCAACGGCGATCGCCCACACTTCGATCTCCGACAGAGCATTAGCATCGACGGTTTCAGCCAGCAACGTCGAGCTGTCGATGTAGGTGCGGACGGTGTTGTGCGCGTCGTTGAGGGCAACGGCAAACCCGAAGATGGCCGAAGCATTACTGCCGGAAGCAACCGTCGAGGAGCCGAGGCCGAACGCACCGCCAAGGCCGAAGACTTTCGAGCTATCCGTTGCCGATAGTTCGACGTTGCCCGTCGGCAGCGGCACGACGGCATCTTCATCGCGAGTCACGCTAACATCCGCGCCCCGCAAGAAAGCTTCCGTCGTATTGTCGAGCTGGTTGTTGGCCACCGAACCGACCACGTTTGAGTCGAAGCCGCCCCGCGCTTCAGTGGAGAACCCGAACGCGCCGCCGCCCGACGGTGCCCGCAATGACCGTGCTGGAGTACGTAGCGTCGAGCTTGACGCGCTCGTCCGCGACGACCATAGCCCCGGCAATAAAAGATTGCGTGACCTGGTCGAGGTCGTTCTCGCTGTAACCGCCGAACAAGCCGACCGCATTGCTCTGACCCGCCGTGCGCGTGAAGCCTCCCGAAGCGGATGCCAGCAGCGTGTCGTTAGTACTTTCGACGATCAGTTCGCCGCCTGCTTTAATCAGGCCGACATCGTTGATGTAAGCCTGCGTGACCTCCGAAATGTCATGGACGGCGACGCTGCCCGAAACGGCCAGCCCGAACGGATCGGGATTGGCTTCGAGTGGCTTGCTATTGACCGCCTGGGAACCTGCAAGCGCCACCGATACGATCTGCCCCGTGGTTCGAGCAGCGATCGCGATATCCCCGACCACATCAATGAGGGTGCCGTTGCTGCCCGGCTCTGAATTACTGTCCGTAATTTCGCTACCGACGATCGCCTTCACGTCGCGATCGACATCGGTAACCGCTGCCGACACGCCCAGCCCGATCGCGCCAGTGCTCAGCACCGAACCCATAATGTTGAACTTCTCAGTGTCCGAGGTGGCCGTTACCGACAGGGGGCCACCGTCGATCTTGACTCCACTTTCGACATGCGCCTTCGTGGTGCTGTTTTGAATGATGTAGATGCCAGAGCCAGTGAACCCTGCCTTCGCCACATCGCCACCCGACTGCGCGATCCCGACCGTCCAGATGCGCTCTTTCGCCTCTACGTCCAGTCCGCCGCCGAGCGTGCCGCTATGGATGACGGCACCGTTTTCGATAATGGCCTGCGTAGTGTTGTCCTGGGCGTTGAGCTGGAGCGAGACTCCAATACCGCTAGCGGCTTTATTGCCCGTCAAACTCCACGATTCGCCGAGATCCCGTTTGGGAATGGTTTTGCCTAGCAACACGTCGAGCGAAGTATCCCACTGAATAATGCCCGTTACGTCGATCGTGCTGATGTCGGTCGTGGCATTCACCAACACTTCTTGAAAGTCATTTTGCAGATCGACATTTTGATTGATCAGCGCGCCCCCCCGGACGATCGCCTGAGAGGTATTGTTTTGCTCCAGATACGAGACCGACGCAGCAATACCGATTTGCTCTGAGGAAAGACCCTTATCGTCTTTATTACGCTGCTTGCCTTTATTTTTTGTAGCGGCGTAAGAGTTAAAGAAATAACCGGGAATGCCCAACTCGTCATCAATCAGAACGCTGATGATAAATTCAGATACGTCTGAGGCTAATTGCCCCGGATCGTCTTTGGCGTTAGCGAACTTAAAACCGCGATTGGTGTCGAAGATGAAGGGATAGAACAGGTCGGAGGTAATAGAAACGCGATCGCTTGCATCGATCTGCGCGCCGCTATCGACGATGGTCTGAACGTCATTGTTGTAAATGGCAACGTTCGTGGAAATCCCGAAGGTCACTCCTTTTTTACTCTTACCCGTTTCCGAATCGGAATTCATTTGAGCAATCTGAGTAATCTCGGAGTGAATGACAACATCTGACCCTGAAGTCAGGCGAGCATCGCTACCCACAGTCGTCAAAACAGTATGGTCGAATAAGTTAATCGACGTACCCAAGCCGACGCTGAGACCGTTATTCTCGGTGGTCATACTCGCGAACGGATTCTTTTCTTTGACGTTGCCTTCCTTATCCTTGAGGTCTTTCCCTGCGAGCAAATCTTTCGTTTGGCCGGGTCTGAGAATGGCACCTGCCGCAGGCAAAAGCGCGACGTTTTGAAGTAAGTCCCGCAGCTTCGGATTCGAGCCGACTTGACCTTTATTTTTAGAACTATTTTTTGCTTTCAGGGTTGAAGTAACGGCAATGCCTTCCGCCGCATCTGGTTCGATCAGCGCGTGCTCTTCCCCCGTCAATCCCGAAGCATTAAGGTCGAGCGGCACTGCCTTAATCGCATCTTGGGGCGTTTCCACCAGTTGAATCGTGTTGTCGTCGATGACGCTGACGTAAACCAGCGTGCCTTCCTCCAATCCGGCAATTTCCGTATCGCCCACCGTCACGGTGCGCCCTTCATCGCGGAAATTGTGGAGATCGCCCGTGCCCGCCGAAGTCAGATCGATCGCGCTAGAGACCCCAGCCATCGCCTCCGCCGCCGATGCCGCCAGTGCGATCGTGTTCTCATTCACGACGATCGCGTAATAGGTCTCGCCCTCCGTCAAGCCCCCAACCGCAGTGGCCGTCTCGCCCAAATAGCCGAGTTCGTAGACAATCTCATCCCCCGTTTCCAGACCGTGACCCAAAACGGTGATGGTGTCGTTGGCGAGGTCGATGTCTTTCGCTAGCAGCGAGTGTGCCGTTCCCGTCGCTCCAGCGCTGAGGGCGATCGCTGTTGGCGTGCCTGCCGTGGCCTGCTCGAAGCTGCTGGCTAGCTGAATCGTGTCGTCATCCAGGACGATCGCGTAGTAATCCGTGCCGTCAACCAGTCCGCCGATCGCGTCACCGTCTCCAGCCGAATAGCGAACGGTTTGTCCCGTCACCAGTCCGTGCAGTTGGATCGCGATCGCGTTGTTGGCACTATCGACCGCATTCACTTCGCCATCTTCAAGAGTCACCTTGCCCGTGGGATCGAACGTCGTGGTGCTGCCTTGAGGCGAGAAGGACACGTTCGCGGGCAACGTCTGCTGTTCCTCAAAGCTGAGATCGGTTTCGTAGAATACGGCATCGCCCGTCTCGAAGCCGTGGTTAGCGATCGTGAAGGTGTCCAGTCTGCTGTCTACGATCGCGTTGTCCGAGGGATCGAAGCGCAGCGTGCTCGCCTCAAACTCGAACGCATGATCCGACCCCGTGCCGCTACTCGTCAGATCGACCGGAGCCACTGGAACCGTGGGAACGCCGCCAACCGCCTCGTCGTAAGTTTCAGCCAGTTGAATCGTGTTGTCGTCCAGCACGATCGCGAAGTACCCGCGTCCGTCCGTCAAGCCGCCAATGTCCGTGCTGCCCGACTCGACTTCGTACTGCAAATACTGACCCGTGTAGAAACCGTGATCGGCGATCGCGATCGTGTCCGCCGTGTCGTCAACAGAATCAGTAATATCGGCATCCGCCGGAGCGAGGTCGGTGGTTTCGAGCTGGCGACTGCGGAACACCAAGTCGTGCTGCGTGCCCAACCCGAACCCACCGTAAATCAGCCCCGTTCCCGACGCCGCATCGTCAATCGTTGCCGCTAACTGGAAGGTGTTTTCATCCAGAACGATGACGTAATACTGGTCGGACGTGCCGAGGCCGTCAATGCTGGGGTCGTCATTGTTGCCATCTTCACCGTTCGGGTCGGCCACGTAAGTGACTTGCTGCCCCTGCAACAAGCCGTGATCGGCCACGGTAAAGGTGCCCGTCGCAACATCCAAAACGTTCGGATCGGAACCATCAAACGTGAGGTTCTTCTGCTCGCTGAGGGCGTGTTCGACATCCGAATTCACTCCGGAGTTATCGATGTCGAAAGGCAAGACTTCCGACAGGCGAATCGTCTTGTCGTCGATGACGGTGACCTTGTAAATCGTGTCGCCCACCAAATCGCCAATGCTGGCATCGCCACCGTTGCTGTAGGTGACCTCATCCCCAGTTTGGTAGCCGTGAGGGTCGGAGAAGGCGATCGTGTTGCTGGCCGCATCCACCTCGCTCAGGTCGATCGCCTTACTTTCAGACGCACCTCCAGCGATAATCGTGCCGTTAACGGTCGCGTCGATGTCCGTATCGTCGAGATTGACCCCAACCCCAACTCCAGCTCTACCATCAATAAAGATGGCCGTTTTCGAGATGGCCTGACTCTTTACGTCACCCTTGGCGTTGACCGCGACGTTCCCGTTGAGAGCCGCGATCGTCGAGCCACTTTCGACGTTGACCCGAGAGACGGTGTCCGACTTGGCAAAGGAGAACGAAAGGCCAGACTCATTTGCATCAGCCGCTAATCCGAACGGAGACAAAATATTGCCCAGCACTTTCGATCGCGCCACGTTCGTGGTTTTCACGTCGGAAA
>JBCBTL010000245.1:0-5004 GCA_039818705.1 Cyanobacteria bacterium J06639_1 | reverse complement strand
AGGATTCCCACCAGGGTTTGGGTTCTCCCAATTGCGCAATATTAGGAAGATTTTCGCGGATATCTGAAATATCCCAACGGGTCAGCTTGGCGAGGGTTTGGGCTTCGCGCTCGAATCGTTCGGGTAGGCGATCGCGATACTCTTCACCCGCCTGACAAGATGCTTCGCCATCAAAAGGATGGCGAAGGATATATCGACCCTGAAACAACTCGCGGTTGGCAGTTTCTTGGAAGGTCAAGTCTTCTGGAAAATTTGCGCGATCGTAGCGGATGTGAAGGCGCGTGATGAAGACTGGCGTGACGGGAGCGAAACGCCTGGAATTCGCTCGCATATCGTCGATGCCCTGCGCCCAAAATACTCCTGCTTTGCGCAGCTCTTCAGGCGTGAGAATCGGAGCCGAACAGGGATCGCAACTGCTCATATCCCACGCGTATTCGAGGAAGGCGACGTTTTTGTTGGCGCGATCGCGAGCCGTATCGAACGTACTCGTGTAGAACTCCTCGAATCGATCCTTTACGTAAACCGGGATCTCAGCGTCCGTCGGAATTTTGACCGTGCGATAGTTTGTTAACTCGATTTGGCCGCGCGGAGAAAGGGCGTAAACTAGCAAATCTTGCTCGCCGCGAGCGTTCGTCATTCCCAGCCGAATCGGCAGCATAAATTTGGGAGATTCATAGGCAATCTGAATGGGGCGCAGATATTGATAGCCCGATTTCAAATGCTCTTCAAGATTCACTTTCGCCACGAAGAATTTCATCCCTTGGCGAATGTATGGCTTCAATAGAGGCTGTGCGTTGACAGGAATGGAGTACCCATTTTCAATTAGCCAGGTTTCAAGACCCGAAGACTCCTTAGCGCTGAGCACGAGAATGTCGTACTCGCCCACAGAAAACTCAGATTCGATAGTGACGCCGAGACTTTTCGCTCGCTGTTGGCGAACATCAGCGCTTTCCATCATCACCATCGATCGCGATGGCGCTGTTAGTGCGGGTCTAGGCGGCGAGAAACAAGGATCTTCGTCAAAATATTCCACCAGTCTGGGAGCGCTGAATGCATCTAGTCGTTTGATAATCTCTGGATCGCCGACGTGGACTTGACCGGGCTGCAAGACGACGGGGACGGGAACCACGATCGCGAAATCATCTGCCTCCCCTTGAAAGTCATTCGCCATCGTCACTACAGTGCGATCGCCGTCGCGAGCCAAAATCACCTGCGAAGCTTGGTTGTAAAGCGAAGCATCGGCTTGACTGACGTAAAAACCGCAGAAAGCACTTGCTGTCGTCGTCCAGCCTAAAAATAGGACTAACGCGATCGCCATAATTGCCAGCGGTCGAAAGGGTTTCATCAGAACGTCCTCATCAAGGAAAACAATAGGGCTGCAAACAAATTGCGCTGAATTCATTGAGCTGAGAATGTCGGCCTGCCCGACCAAGCGAAGCGAGGCGCGCGCCAGCGGCGATCGAACAGCGGCGTGAGCGGCGCAATGGCAAACAGCGCCCAAAACGGAGCCGCCTGGACGTAAAATCCGAAGCTAAGCACGAAACTCGCGAGCGCGATCGCCCCAGCCCACAGCACCCGTCCCACGCGCGCGTTCGGAATCGTACGGGGATCGGTGAGCATGAAAAGGGCAAACAGCAAAAGCGAACCGCTGCTGAGCTGGTGAGCGATCGCGTCCCACCCCCAGCCCAGCCAAACGTTGCGCAAGCTCACCAGAAGCGCGTAAGTTCCTAGAAATGCTGCCGATATATCCCAGCGCCCGACGCAACGCAACACCGTTCCGCCCGCCCCAACGAATGCCAGTGCCAGCCAAGCCTCTGCCCCCCACCGACCAGGAGAAACCCACGCATCCGAAGTCACCAGCAGCGCCGCAATAATGCCGAAATTGGCCGGATTGAAAACGTGCTTGCCCTGGACTTGAATCAGAAATTTGCTGGAAATTGCCAGCACCGCCGCGATCGCGATCGTGCTCGCGCTGTTGGCACGCAGCAGCAAACATAGCGATAGCGACGTAATCAGCGCGCTTTTCGACACCGAAATTAGCGATCGCCACCGGAAACACTCGAAAGTGGTTTGGCTCGGGTCGGACTGAAACCCACGCGATCGCCTCCAGCGCCAAACCCACTGCGTAAGTAGGGAAACAGCGATCGCCGTTCCCACCGCCTCCCACCGCAACGTCCAGTCGCGCGCGCTGACCCCGAGACAGAGAAACAGAGTTAAAAAACTGATTTGAATGTCGCGCGCATCGAACCCTTCACGAATTCGTTCGACGACGGGGTTAATTTTCATACCAAAGCCCCCTACCTGACTGCATTGCTGCCAGTGTAGGAGGCGACTTCAAGCGCGAATGGGTGGTTTCGCGTTTCGTAACGAGGCAACACACTCGGGATGCTGAAAGCGGGGCGATCGCTTCAGCTCGCTCTTTGCCCGATTAGGAGCTAGCCCAGCAAGTCTTCGTGGCGGCCTGCTCGTAGCATTTCGTAGGCGCTGACATCCATATCGGCCAACGTCTTCAAGCAGAAATCCCCATCGACGCTGCGGACTTGATTGCCGCGAACGTAACACTCCGTGCGTTGAAGATGGTTGAAGGCCGATCGCGAATAGAAGAAACAGCGCGGCGAGGAAGCAGAAACGGACAGCACCTCACACTCCGTCAGGCGCAGCAGCCAATAGTGCGGAGCCGCCATAACTTCAATCGACGTTTGGTTGGGATGGACGATCGCGTCTTCTAAAGACTGACCGCAATCGGAGAACCGAGCGAACTCTCCGTATCCTCGTGCAGGCTCGAACGCACACGCTCTAACAACGGGATTGTCATCAAAAGCATCTACGTTAATGCCAGGCGATCTCAATCCAACAACCATGCTTTTTCTCCTATCTCAATCGGCATCTCTCAACAGGCATTCATCGAGGCTCGACCTGCTCCCGCCTGTCAACGAGTGGGAAGTTAGATCTGCCCCTTCACTAGTAGTATTTTAGACGTTGATTTCCTACCTTACCCGTGAGAACCCCAGAATTTTCAGTTCGTCCCAAAGCAACAGGAGTAGCATCCGTATTTACCCGTAAAAGCCAGAACTCCACGGGTGATGGTGGGGTTATGGTGCAGTCTGGCGCGATCGCCGGTTTTGCAGCGTCCAAATCAGAACGATGACGGGAATCATGCCGACCGCCGCGATCGCCAGCGACCCTGGTGCTGACTCTGCTAAGCGTTCGTCGGAGGCTAGTCGATACACTCGGGTCGCCAAGGTATCGAAGTTGAACGGACGTAGGACGAGAGTGGCAGGTAGTTCTTTGACAACATCCACGAACACGAACATGGCTGCAGTCGCAATGCTGCGAACCATCAGCGGTGCGTGAACTTTGGCAAGGGTCTCGACTGGGGTACAGCCCAAGCTGCGAGCGGCATCATCGAGGTTGGGACGAATGCGGAGCAGTCCGGCTTCTACGGTATTGAACGAGACAGCCAGGAAACGAACGACATACGCAAACAGTAGCGCCACGATCGTGCCGCTCAGCAACAGTCCCGTGGAAATATCGAACAGCGATCGCGCCACATTATCCACAGCGCGATCGAACCCGCTCACCGGAATTAGGATCCCCACAGCAATTACCGCTCCGGGAATGGCGTAGCCCATCGCGGCCACCCGCGTGCCCCAGCGCATGGCTCGGTTCGGCCTCAGCCGTTGCCCGTAGGCCATCAGTATCCCGATCGCGACCGCCAATGCAGCAGCGATCGCCCCCATGACAAAACTGTGTCGCGCGTAAGTCCAAAACTGCTTTTCGAGTCCGTAACCCGCCTCTTCAAAGGCCATGCTCGCCAGCGCCCAGCCAGGAACGACGAACCCCAGACCGACCGGAAGGCTACAGGTCAGCATGGCGGCTGTTGCGCCCCAAAACCCCAATGGATAGCTGAGGGGTTGACCTTGAGGATTGCCACTCTGGAAATAGTGCGTGCGACCTCGCGTCCACCGTTCGATCGCCACGATCGCCAAAACGAAGAGCAGAAGTACGGCTGCCAGTTGAGCCGCTGCCGCGCGCTCGCCCATGTTGAACCACGTGCGATAGATGCCGGTGCTGAAGGTTTCCACGCCGAAAAACTGTACCGTACCGAAATCGTTCAATGTCTCCATTAGCGCCAATGCTGCCCCCCCAACGATCGTCGGACGCGCTAGCGGCAATGCCACCGTGAAGAACGTCTGCCACGGCCCTCGCCCCAAACTGCGACTGGCATCTAACGTCGATTTCGACTGCTCCAAAAAGGCCACGCGCGCGGGCAAGTAGATGTAGGGATAGAGCACCAGCGAGAGCATGGCAATGGCCCCCCCCAGCGATCGCACCTGAGGGAACCAGTAGTCCCGCACGCTCCACCCGAAGAGCGATCGCAAGTGGGTTTGTAGGGGCCCGGCCACATCGAGCAGGTCAGTGTAGGTATAGGCCAGCACGTAGGCGGGAGCTGCTAGCGGCAGCAACAGCGCCCACTCGAACACCCGTCGACCTGGAAATCGGCAAAGCGCCACCAGCCAAGCCGTCCCGACACCCATAACAATCGTGCCGATTCCAACGCCGATCATTAAATACAGTGAATTCTTGACATACCGAGGCAGTACCGTCTCGACTAAGCGCTGCCATACCTCAGTCGTCGGGGAGAGGAGCGAGCTAGCGATCGCAACTACGGGAATCGCAATGATGACCGAAAGGAGCAAGATGGCAGCCGTCCACGGGTCGGGTAGGCGTTGCGCGATCGCCTCCCTCAGTTTTGATTTGGCAGGCGATCGCAGCGACGGACTCGGATCGGGATAGCTCATAAAAACAGCGGGCAAAAGCAATTAGACCCTTCCCAGCATAAGGTTCGCCGCAGGGGCGATCGCGGGAAACGTGAAGTTCCCGCAGACCGCTTGGTTTTCCAGAGTTACTCGATCCCAGAGTTGCTCGATCCCAGAGTTGCGCGCTCTAGTTGACGTGGAATGCAAAAGAGAGCCCTTGGCTTGCATTTAATTGATATTCACT
>JBCBTL010000244.1:0-5008 GCA_039818705.1 Cyanobacteria bacterium J06639_1 | reverse complement strand
CGAAGCGTTCGAGCCGCAAGTCCAGGCCGACTACGTGAAATCTTGCTTAAGCGTGCTGCGCGCCAGTGAATCCGCTCGCGTCCCGTTGGTGGCCTACATCGACACCACGTACACGCGGGACTTGACGGCGATGTTGCGCCACACGTTCGACCTGCCAGACGCACCGCAACTGCACGACGCTCAGTTGATGGATGGCTTTTTGAAATGGGGCGATCGCACTCCTCTTTTCGTGTGCGCTCGCGGTGGCACGCAAAGGGGTCAACAAAGTATCTTGACCTGCTATCAGGAGATGCGCGATCGCGTGGGCTTTGTCTACATCAAAACCAACGATAACTATCCCGCCCGTCTGGAAATTCCGCTGTGGATTCACGAGGCGGGGCTACTCGATTGGGTGATTGATATCGTCCGGTGTGAAGCGATCGTGGGGGGAGGGTATCCCTACGCGATTGAAACTGCCGACCAGACGGCTTTACTGCGGGCGGAGGATCGCAAGATTTTCGTGCGTTTGCTACAAGATTGGTCTGCTAAAAACGAACTAACTCTGCGACTGTCCCGCAAGACAGCTAGCAAAATGCGACGGAGGCGAGTGCGATGAAACTAGGCAAAGTCGTGAAGTCGAATAGCCATTGCGATTACATCATTCAGGTGGACGATCGCATGGAAGTCATCGAGCCACCCACTGCCGATGACTATGGATTTGGCAGCTTTGTGAAGTTGGAAATGGACGACCCGGATTCATCGATGGCGGCGGTGGGATTGGTATACAATACGCAGCTTTTTAACCCGTCCTTCTTAAATACGGGGCCGCGATTGTCCAGCGACCCCAGCCCTATTTTTGCTCCCGATTTGCAAACGGAAATTCGAACGCTCCTTAATGTTGCCCTCATTGGCACGATGGAATATCCGGTCGAGAGTACGTCTGGTAGGCGCTACGGCATTCAGGGCATCCCTCGCATCGTCATCCCGATTAACACCGTGGCGTATCGCATGGAAGAAACTGATATTTATCACTTTCATCGCAATCTAACGGGAGAACCACAGTTTTCCTATTACGGACACTTGCTCAACTGCGGCGGACAGTTCGCTCCACAACTCATTTATCAAGTGCTCGATACCATTAGCGAAATGTTTTATGGCAATCAGCGGCGGGCGCTGGAACTACTGAGTAAAGAGCTATCTTGGAAAATCACGATGGGAGCCGTGCGCTAATGGAATCCACTCAGCCTCTAGCCATCGGCACTGTTAAAGGGCCGGGAGATTCGGCCAATCAGTATGTCTTCATCACGTCCGATAGCCGCTTGGTCAAAGTGGGAGAGTTTGTTTACTACGAAATGATGGGCGAAGATCCTGACGATCGCCCTTACAAAATTTTGGGCAAAATCTCTAGTTTAGAATTGCTCGATCACCTCCCCGATCGCATTTTTGCCGACACCAGTATCGATCCGAGCGCGATCGCCGCCCTTGTCGGTTTCACCCATCCCAACCCCGAAATTTATGCAGTCTCAGTCGATGTCATCGGCTACTTTCATTCTGCCCTCGGATTCATGAACCCCCGTCGCGCTCCTGCTCCCGGCACAAAAGTAGTTTTGGCGTCCGACGTAATGCTGCGGGAAGTTCTCAACCGTCGCCATCCGCAGGAAGTGGGGGGCGCTCAGCTCGGCAGTTTGTTGCTTAGAGATGAAAATGCCGTCCCGGTTGTCCTAGACGTGAAAGAACTCGTCAGCACTCACCTCGCGATTTTAGCTGGAACGGGCTCGGGAAAGTCTTACACAGCCGGGGTTTTGCTTGAAGAACTGATGCTGCCGAAAAATCGAGCAGCAGTACTCGTGTTCGACCCTCACGGCGAGTATCACACCCTCAGCGAAATTCAGGGGCACGAAGCGTTTTCGGGTAAAGATGGCTATCAGCCGAAAGTCAAAATCCTCACGCCAGATGAAGTTAAAATTCGGATTTCGTCGCTGAACTTTTACGACATTTTGACGCTATTGCCGGAGATGAGCGATCGCCAAAAAGCCTTTTTAGAAAAATCATTCCGCCGAGTCGTCCAGTTCAATCAACATCGCTGGACGATCCCCGATTTGATCGACGAAATTAACGCTCAGGATGCTGGGGAAGAAGGCGCGCAGGGATCTTCAGCGGCGGCACTGGAGTGGAAATTAGAGAAAATCGAGCGATCGCCTTATTTCAGCGACTGCGAACATTCGGTATCGCCGCAAGAACTGTTCGAGCCGGGGCAACTCACTGTCCTGCAAATGAACGAAATCAGCCAGGAAGAACAGCAGGTTATCGCAGCAGCAATTTTGCGGCAAACCAATCAAGCTCGCATGAACACCCACAAGGGCAAGGCGACCGAAGGTGACGACGATTATCTACCTTGTCCGGCATTTGTCTTGATTGAGGAAGCCCACCGCTTCGCCCCCGCCCACGAACCTTCTCGCTGCAAAATGGTGCTGCGAACGATTTTGAGCGAAGGTCGCAAGTTCGGCATCGGTGTCGGTCTGATCACGCAACGCCCCGGCAAACTCGATTCCGACATCATGTCTCAGTGCATGAGCCAATTTTTGATGCGCATCGTCAACCCGGTCGATCAGGAGAATCTCAAGCACGGCGTTGAAGCGGCTGGACGCGATCTTTTAAGCGAGCTACCCGCGCTGACCAAAGGCCAGGTCATCGTTTCAGGGGTCTGCGTCAACACCCCCGTACTTTGCAAAGTGAGGCAGCGACTCACCCAACACGGCGGCCAAACTCTCGACATTCTCAGCCTCTGGCAGAATCACTTCCAGGCACATCACCAAAAATCTCGGCGTGCCAAGAAAGCACCCCTACGCGCTTCACAGCCCCCTCAAGTGGTCGAGGGGGTGAGCATTGACTAACTGTAGCAATGACTTTCCGGTGTTGCCGATTTCTTCAGGGCGAGAGCATTTCGGCTGTGCTCCCAGAGGGGCAGGCGGTACCGAATTGCGATCGCGTTAGCGCAGACCGATGCCCGACCACTGGATCGGACTGGGGGATTTACGATCGCGTCGATACGAAAAGAAGAATTCGGGCTGGCTGTAGGTGCAGTGGGGGCTAATGCTGATGTTAGCGATCGCCACTCCCATCTCGACAAGCTGACGGGCGATCGCATTGCGCAAATCTAGCCTCACTTTGTCGGGGTCGGGGTCGGGCAGCAGGATCGGGAATTCAGGGTCTAAGCTCACATCACTCAGAGTGGCGCGCACGCGATCGCCCACCTCTCGAGACACTTGATAGACCTGACCGGAGATGGCGGGGCCGATCGCGACCGTCAGGTCAGCCGGAGCGATGCCGCGATCGCGCAGGGAGGCAACAGCGGCAGGAGCAATGCGAGCTGCCGTGCCTCGCCACCCGGAGTGAATGGCGACGACCGCCCGAGGGTGCGCGATCGAAATGGGAACGCAATCGGCAGACATCACCCACGCTGATTGGCCTGATATAGAGGTTGCGACGGCATCAGCCTCAGGCAGTGGAGCAGACGAGTTCGATCGCGCGGGAAATTCAACGACATCCGTCCAGGCGATCGCGTTGCCGTGAACTTGTTGGGCGGCAAAGGCCGTCTCGCCCGACAACCCCAGTTGCACCGGAGCGAGGCGATCGGGGCGATCGGGATAGCTCGATCGCGTGCTAAAGGCATGAGGCCAGTTCGCCAGGCGATCGCAGGTCAGCCAAACACTGCCCTCTCGTTCGTGCCAGTGCCAATCAGAAGAAGGGCTTGAAGATATCCCTGATGAGGAGGGGCGTTGCTCTGGGTTCGTCGGGCGATCGCTCACGAGGGTACTCCCATAGTTCGACCGAGCTGCACGAGTCTGGCAATGTTGCGGGCGCTCCACTGCAAATTGGCCGCCCCGTTCGCGATGATATCTTCTGCTCGACCTGGGGCAGGGGTCGCAGCCACGACGGCGGTTGCCCCCAACGCCATCAACTCGTCTACAGCAGCGATTTCCACCCCTCCCGCCAGCACCACCACAGGCCGCTGGAATTTTCGGGCTTCCGCCAAAACCCCGCTCACCACTTTGCCCGCCGCCGTTTGGCGATCGCAGCGTCCTTCGCCGGTAATCACCCAGTCCGCCCACCGCACGTACTCGCTCAGATTCACCGCGTCCATGACGCAGCGACTGCCAGCATGAAACTTCGCCCCCAGACAGCCCAAAGCAAACCCCAGCCCGCCAGCGGCTCCGGCTCCTGGCCTCTCGGCTACGTCTGGGCGATCGCTTTTCATCGCCCAATGCTGCATTCCCGATTCGAGTCGTTCCACCATCTCAGGGTCAGCGCCTTTTTGGGGGCCGAAAACCCGCGCGGCTCCGGTGTCTCCCACCAACGGATTCGACACGTCGCAGGCAATACAGAGTTCGACCGAATCGGGGCGATCGCGACGCAGGCGATCGGGCATTTTCGACCAGTCCACGCGATCGATCTGAGCGAGCCCGCGCCCGCCTCGGGGGATGGGCTGACCTGCTGCTGTTTCAATCGGGATGCCTAACGCTTGCAAGCAGCCCACGCCGCCATCCACAGTCGCTGAGCCGCCCAGCGTCAGCCAAATCGTTCGCACGCGCGGTTCGTCTAGCACCTGGCGCACTAACTCCCCCAACCCGAAGCTCGATACGTGCCAAGGGTTGCGCTCGTCAGCCGTTAACAACTCCAAGCCCACGGCCTGAGCTGCCTCCACGATCGCGGTTCGTCCGTCATCGAGCCAGCCCACTCGCCCGCGGGTAGCTCGACCCAGCCCGTCCGTGCAGTCGTAAGAACGCCATTCGCCCGATCGCGCCTGCACCCACACCTCTGCCGTTCCTTCCCCGCCGTCGGCCAGCGGCACGCACGCAATCTCCACGTCCGGCCACACCTGGCGCAAGCCAGCCGCGATCGCATCGGCTACCTGAGCTGCTGACAAACAGCCTTTAAAGGAGTCGGGGGCGATCGCGACGCGCATGTCTACGACAGCGCCTCTTTGGGAGTGGCGAGCTGAGCCAAACTATCCAAATCGCGATTGTTG
>JBCBTL010000243.1:0-5013 GCA_039818705.1 Cyanobacteria bacterium J06639_1 | reverse complement strand
CCAACCCCAAAAGATGAGATAGGGAATCGCTTTAAGAATGACCGTCACGATCGCGTCTCTCCATGAAAGCTGCGGGCAATAGCAATGCGAGTTTGGCGGGCGAACTGCTGCACGATCGCTTCGTCCGGCTGGCGCGATCGCTCGAACAACACCGACACCATCACCCAAGCGCGATCGCGATGGGCGATCGCCGCCCAGATGCGGTCTAACAAGTTATCGGTCGTTGCCGTTTCCGACTGAAACCAGTACATAGCGCTAAGGCGGTCGTTTTCCAGCGAGATCCAGCGGGCAGGAAATGGGTCACCCCCCGTGCGCGCGGGTAAGCTTAACGACGCGATCGGGGCGGACTCGACCGGAATCGTCACCGATCGCATGCGATCGACTCGAAAGCCATTGCCGACGTAACAAAGCTCGGGGGCGTGATGCGATCGCCAAGAGGGACTCGCCACTAATAACAGCGAGCCAGTCAGCGATCTGTCGGCCTCTTCGCCCCACTCGAAGCGATATTTATGGCTACTCGCGAGCGGATCGCGATCGAAAAACTGACGTTCGGCAGGCGTAAGCTCCAAATCTTCAAGCTGAAATGAATCCGGCCACGCAATCTCAGCCACAGTTGCGTTCGCCACCGACACCGCTGGCACGAGCGACATCGCCACCATGCCAGCCACCAACGTCCAGCGAGCGATCGCCAACATCGGCTGTCCAGTAACCCGCGTTCCAGAAGAGTCCTGAGAGTTATCTGAGGTGTATTGCGGCACGGTTTGCAGTAAAAACCAGGTGAGCGCGCAGGCGATCGCGAACCCGATAACCCCCAACGGCACGTGAATCGTATCGGCCAGCGCGTGCTGCTGCGCTACTTCTCCGACGACCACCAGGGCAAGCACTCGACAGACATTCGCAACGATGAGACTGACGACGCAACAGACCGCCACTCCCAGCCAGCGCCAACCCACCTTGCGCCCTTCCAGCCAGGAACACCCCGACAAAAACAGCAGCCCCACCGCCACGCTTTTCAAACCGCTACAGGGCAAATCGACGTGGGCGATGCTGTTTTCCAACACGATGACATCGTGAGCCGAAATCGCCGCCACTCCCGCGATCGCCAGCACCTGCTCCACCGCTCCCGCCGTCACCACCCGCAGCGAAAACCCCAGACCGCTGCCGAATTGCAAACTTACGGGCAACAATCCACCCATCAGCAATGCCGCCGGGATACCCTGCCTCCAGTCTTGAGGAGATAAAAACAATCCCAACAGGCCGTAAGTGGCGATCGCAAATCCGCAAAAACTCAGCGCCTCGTGCCCAAATGCCAACCGAATCGCCGCACTCAACAGCATTCCTAAGACGAGAACCGCAACCGGCCCCCCTCTCCACTGCGGTACGACACTGAAGCGATCGCGAGCTTGCCAGCCTTTGAAAGCTAAAACTAAAGCGATCGCCCCTAGCAACACCACATTGAGAAACGAAGCCGCTTGAAAAGAGTCAGCCAGCCACCGCAAATGCCTGATATTGGCCGTACACCAAGCGATCGCGAAGAACACGGCACTCCCAGCCTGGAGCGATCGCGATCGATTTGATACCGACAAGCCCATGTTTTAGTACAGCCGCCGAGCGCTGTATGCGCGAAATCGCCACCACCTTAACGTGGGGGGCGAGTCAAACGACTGCGGTTAGGGACATTGTGAAATCGAAATCTCAGGTAAGGCGAAATCTCAGGCTCAGGAGGTTTCGCTAGCCCCCGACAGAACAACGCGATCGAACTCTTCCCGCGAGGCGTAGATTTCAAAGACGGCGTTGAGACCCGTTAGATCGAACAGCATTTTAATTTGTTCGTTGACCGAGCATAGATAGAGTTTGCCGTTGTTGGCTCGCATAGCCTTCAGGGCGGCAACCAGTGCCCCTAACCCCGAGCTATCCATGAACGTGACGTGTTTGAGATCGACGAGCACTGTCTTCGTGCCCCCTGCTGTCATGCTCTCAATTTGCTCGCGGAACTTCGCCACCATCGTGATGTCGAAAGAGCCACTGAGGTAAACGACCTGAAATTCGGAGTTCATGACTAAGCTCTCGCACCCCACTTGGGGAAACAGTAGACAGTGTGCGGCTCCACCCCCAAGCTCGCCGAACGATGATGACCGCGATAGGGTTGCAGTCGGATGATAGCTCATCCCTCGCGTCCCTCGCTCCGCGATCCTACGGTGCTGAGTTTGGGCGGCGCAATATCGCGTAAACCTCGCTCTCAGGCGATCGCATTTCTGTCTCTGCATTACCTCAGCATCAACGTTCGTCCCTGGGCGAAATTAAGAAGTTTTACGCAAGCATTACATCCCAGAAGTCTGTTTATATTAGTTAGCCCTGGTGTTTCATCCCTCACGAGTTTTGCCCGATCACTGGAGCTAGACGGTACTGCATCTCTCGACTTTCAGGGATGCCGCCGCACCTGAAGTCGCGGGAGATGGGATGTGACCCAACCGGACGAGATAGCTCCCCTGCCGCTTTCATCGCGATGGTCGGCAGCCCTGGAAGGCGCGCTCGATCGCGATCCGCTCATTTTGTCCCCCCAGACTCCGCTCTCGGAGGCGATCGCCCAGCTTGGAGAGCGCTGCAAAGCCTGTGGGGCGATCGTCGATGGCGGTCGGTTGCTGGGCATCTTTACGGAACGCGATGCCGTGCGCTCGTTATCCCAGTCCGGCGAGTTGGAGAGGATGTCGGTCGCGCGGGTGATGACAGCCAATCCACACGCGATCTCGATCGCCGACGAGGCGGATCTGCTCGGCATTCTCAGCTCGATGCGTCAGCGCCATCTCCAGCACGTCCCCGTTGTTGATGCCGAGCGCCATTTGGTCGGGATGCTTTCGTTGCGGGGAGTCCAGCGAACCATTCAGCCCGTCGATTTATTGCGATCGTATGCCGTCCGAGAATTGCTGCGATCGGACGGACGCATGGGCGTGAGAACCTCCGATTCTTTAGAGGTCGTGACGCGAACGATCGCGGCGGGCACGACGGGGAGCGTTGCCGTGTGCGAACCGGCGGCAACCGAGTCGACTTCTTCCGGCCATCGGGTTCCCTCCAGCGATATTCCCCGTGCGTCGGACTGGCCGCAGTCGTCAGATGAAGCTGCGGTTGGCTTCACTGTCAGCGCTGCTTGGATTCCGGTGGGCATCATCACCGAAACCGATATCGTGCGCTTGCAGCAAGCGGGCTGCGATTTTGCCACAGTGACGGCAGGGAGCGTGATGAGTGCGCCGCTGGTGCCCGTAAAACCAGACGATACGGCTTGGCAAGCTCACCAACTCATGCGTCACCATCGAGTGCGACGGCTGGTGGCGATCGACGATCGCGGTGACTGGCAGGGCATGTTAACGCTGTCAGATTTGCTCTACGCGATTGACCCGGTGGCGATGCAAGCCACTGTAACGACGCTGCAAAACATGCTGGCAGAGCGCACCACCCAACTGCGATCGGCCAATCAACAGCTTCAGCAGCGGGTCGAAGAGCGCCAAGCGGCGGAAATTGCCCTGTCGTATCTCAATCGCGATCTAGAAAAACGCGTCGCCGACCAGACGACCGAACTGCGCGAAACCATCGAGCTGCTGCAAATGGAAGTCGCCGAACGCCAACAAGCCCAAACTCAGCTGCATCGCTTTGTTCGCCTGTCGCAGGATCTCATTTGCACCATCGGGTTTGACGAGTATTTCAAGCGTACGAACCCGGCGTGCGCTTCGATCTTGGGCTACCGCGACACCGAACTGCTCGCACTGACGTTTCACGACATCGTGCATCCCGACGATCGCGCTCTCGTGTCTCGGCACTTAGAAACAGCGATGGTGGAGGGAGAGACAGTCACCTTCGAGCATCGCTACCGCGATCGCCACGATAGATGGGGCTGGCTCGCCTGGACGATTTCTCCAGGATTCCCTGAAGGTATGTTGTACGGGGTCGCGCGGGAATGCACCGAGGCGAAACGCATGGAGCTGGCGCTGCGGGAGAGTGCCGAGCGGATTCACCTGATTACCGATGCCATTCCCGCTTACATCGCCTACGTGGACGCACGACAGCATTACCGCTTTACCAACAAACAGCACGAAACCTGGCTGAGCATTCCCGTCAGCGACTTGGCCGGGCGCAAAATGCCCGAGGTGTTAGGCGATCGCAACTACGCGCCGATGGCACCCTACGCCCGGCGAGCCTTAGCGGGTGAAGAAGTCGCATACGAAGCCGAGTTTGTCGATCGCCAGCAGCAAGTTCACGTGCTGCGCTACGTTCACATTCCACACTTCGGCGACAACGGCGAGGTGGAAGGATTTTTCCTGCTAGCACAAGAGATTACGGCAGAAAAACGAGCGGAGGAGAACTTACGCGCCAGCGAGCGTAAATTCCGGGTCACCTTCGATCGCGCTTTTCAGGGCATTAGCCTGCTGCGTCCCGACGGCACGATCCTCGATGTCAACCAGACCGCGCTCGATTTTGCTGGATTGACACTCGAAGCGGTCATCTGCCAGCCATTTTGGGAGGTGGGCTGGCTGCCCGAGGCCGAACGCGATCGCGTCCGAGAGGCGATCGCCCGCGCTGCCCGAGGCGAAACCGTGCGCTACGAAATGACCACCGTCAGTGGTGCAGGCACGCCAGCGATTTTGGACTTTTCCCTCAAATCCGTCACGGATGATGCAGGAGCCGTCACGCTGTTAATTGCGGAAGGACGCGACATCACTGAGAGCAAGCAAGCCGAAATCGATCGCCGCAACGCCCGCGAAAAAGAGATTTTGCTCAAGGAAATCCACCATCGCGTCAAAAATAACCTGCAAATCGTATCGGGGCTGCTGTATCTCCAACTGCGACACGCCGACGGTCAAGACATCGAACAAATGTTGCAAGACAGTCGCGCGCGGTTGCAGTCGATGGCGTTAATTCACGAAAAACTATACCTTTCCGAGACATTCGACGCGATCGATTTCGGCGAATACGCTCGTAGCGTCGTGCAAAGTTTAGTAGCCTCGTGCGTAACGAACGCTG
>JBCBTL010000242.1:0-5013 GCA_039818705.1 Cyanobacteria bacterium J06639_1 | reverse complement strand
ACCTTCATTATTTCATCTCAATTTGAGCCATTTTTGTTAATTCTTTATCTTCGGAGTTGTTGCTTAATCGCGCCAGATTTCTGAGAGCAAAGCGCGATCGCGATCGAAAAGCTGGACGTGCAGGGGCATTTGTCCGGCGGCGTGGGTGGAGCAGCTCAGGCAGGGATCGTAGGCGCGAATGCCAGCTTCGACGCGGTTGAGCATTCCTTCGGGAATCTCGGAGCTGTGGATGTAGTGGCGAGCAATTTGCGCCACGGTGCGGTTCATGGCGAGGTTGTTTTGCCCGGTGGCGATGACGAGATTGACCTTTTCGATGAGGCCGCGATCGCTAACTCGATAGTGATGAAACAGCGTTCCCCGAGGGGCTTCGCTGACCCCCACGCCTTCAAGTTGATTGACATCGGCTTTCGCTCGCAGTCGTTCGGATTGCAGGTCGGGATCGTCAAGGGTTGCCTCGATGCGCTCCAAGCAGGTCAGGATTTCAATCAGGCGAGCGTAGTGATAGTAGAAAGACGAGTTCGCGGTGATACCAGCGCGATCGCGATATTCTCTTAGTTCCCGTTCGGCTGCGGGAGTGCCGAGGCGATCGCAAATATTCAGCCGTGCTAGTGGCCCCACGCGATACATGCCGCTTTCAAGCCGGCATTGGCCGTCGTCGGTGGGAAAGCCGAGGGGTTTGTAGAAGGGAGATTTTAGAAATGAGTCATCTTCGACAGCCTCGCCGATGAAGTCTTCAAAGCGGGTCGGGTCGAGACGGTCGGCTAGCGTATTCCCCATGCTGTCGGTGACTCGCAAAACCCCATCGTGATGCTCCCAAGTGCCGTCGGGCTGCACGAGGCCGATGAAAAGAGAGGGGAAATTGCCGAAGATGCTGACTTCCCGCTGGAGCGAATCCAGCAGAGTTTTGAAGCGATCGAGAGTGGCTCTTGCGGTTTGTAGGGCTTCGGGGAGGCGATCGCGGATGGCGTCTCGACCTGCGAGACTTAAGGGCGATCGCACTCCACCCGGCACCGCCCAGGAGGGATGCACTTTTTGTCCGCCCAACTGTTTGATGACCTCTTGACCGAACTGCCGCAGGCGAATGCCGCTGCGAGCTAGTTCGGGTTCTGCCGACATCACGCCGAAGATGTTGCGTTGGGCTGGATCGCTGTCCAATCCTAATAGGAGGTCGGGGCTGCTGAGGTGAAAAAAGCTGAGGGCGTGAGACTGGACGATTTGCGCCAGATTCATCAGGCGACGCAGCTTTTCGGCGGCGGGCGGGATCTGGACGGCGAGAATGCGATCGCCCGCTTTGGCCGATGCCAGTAGGTGACTGACCGGGCAGATGCCGCAGATGCGCGCGGTGATGCCCGGCATTTCCCAGAAGGGGCGACCTTCGCAGAACTTCTCGAAGCCGCGAAACTGAGTGACGTGAAACCTGGCATTGCTGACCTCGCCCTCGTCGTCCAGATAGATGGAGATTTTGGCATGACCTTCAATGCGGGTCACGGGGTCGATGGTGATGGTTTTACTCATGAATCACAACCCGGCGTAGCCGCTGACGAGAAGGTCGTACTCGACTTCTTCTTCAGCGTCTTCAGCGCGATCGAGGTCGGCGAGTTCGGGATGGGTTTCCACGTATTCCTCGAAGGCGGTTTTGTGGGGTTTTTCATTGCGCTGGTAAGCGAGTTCTGCCTGGAGGTCTTCCACCACGCGCCACGCCGCCGCACAGGTTTCAGACGAAAATCCCTCGCGCTCGCACAGCACTCGCGCCCGCTCGACAGCAGCGGCGAGCTTGTCTTCGAGCTGCACGGCTTGCGGGCGCTCGACGAATTCGCTCTTGGTGAGAATGTCAACGTCGGTGATGATGCCGAGTTCTTCACCGCGAATGACGGGGGCGCAGCGCAGTCCCAGTTCTGAAAACAGGCGAGCGACGTATTCGACGCCCAGATCGGGATTAATGACGACGCAGGGTTTGGACATGAGTTCGTAGACGCGCACCTGCTTCGGATCTTTGCCGTAGGCCGCCACTTTCCAGACGATGTCGGTGGCGCTGATAATGCCGTAGGCATCTTGAGGGTGTCTGCGCTCGACGATGAGGGCGTGAACGCCGCGTTCTTTCATAATTTTGACGGCTTCATCCACGGTGGCGGCACCGCGAATGGTGTACACGGGACGGGTCATGATATCGGATGCTTTCAACATGACAAACCTCTAGGTCAACAACATCAGAACGGGTCAGCACTGGAATCAGGCCACTCCCACTTCAGGCGGCGAGCCGAGTTCGAGTTCGGCGCGATCGCCCACTCCTCTCAACACGTCTTTCTCCCACAGCCACACGGCACCGAGTCCGAGCGCGATCGCCAACAGCGCCAGCACGCCACCGACAAACGGAATGCTCGTGAGCACTACCCACGGCACGACGCCAATCCAGACGGGGAGATAGCGAGCGTTCGCATCTCGTCCCATCGCTCGCACGATCCAGCGACCGCCGAGGATGCAAGCGATCGCCTGGGGAATGAAGCTGACGAACAGGCCGAAGGCAAGCAGCAACGAGGCAGTGCCCCACATGCCGACGCCGAGGGTGGGAGCAACAAAGCCGGGGACGACGAAGCCGAAGAGGATGCTGGCGACGATCGCGACGACGGGAATGGCAACCAGAGAGACTGCGCCAATCGCGATAGTCGTCACTAGACCCCAGCAGAAGCTGGCAAGCGGACGCGATCGCACTTTGTCAGTTAAATTGCCCGTCCAGTTCGGCAGCAGCCACATCAGACCGCAGCCCACTAGCGCTAACGCGATCGCCCGTTGCACGCGACCGAGCGCGAGCGCCATCGGACTGGGTCGGAAATCCGGCATTTCTACTGTGGTGTAGGCTACGTCCCCGCTAACGCTGGCAGCCTCGTCGATGAGTGCCGGAGCTGGGGATGCGTAAATGAGTTGGCCGTCGATGCGAGCCGCATCGGTGAGGGTCAAGCCCGCCCGTTCCAGCTCGGGGATGTCGATGGGCGCTTGGGTCGTTGTAAAGGGATCGGCAGGGAGCGTGTTGCCGACTTTGAGATTCGCATCGCCGCCGATCGCGCCATCCAGTTCGACGCTAGATGCGGCGATCGCCGCATCGCGTTCCACCGAACCGGAGAGCAGGGCTTTGGCGCTGGCGACTCTGATATCGTGGCCGACCGTGCTGCCGCGCTGACTTTCCCAGCTATAGCCAGCGGCGATCGCGTCGTCGCCGATGCGGGCTTCGCGTCCCAATTGCAAAATGCCGCCCGCAATCCGGGCATCGTCACCGACCGTGCCGTTAATCGCGATCGTGCGGCCAGCGGCGAGGATGTCGCCGTCTACCGTGCCGTCCACTTCGATATCGCGAGCCGCAGCTAGGAGATTGCCTTCCACCGTGCCGTTCACGCGGATGTTGCGGGCGGCAACGACAGCATCACCTTTTACCGTGCCGTCGATGGTAACGGTTTTACGGGCTAGATACAGGTCGCCTTCGACCACTTGACCGGCACGAATCGAGGCGGAATGGCGCAGGGGTTGGCTCGATCCGCTGGAACGGGCGTCGAAAATGGCCAAGAGGGCGAGGGCGATCGCCAAAGCTGACACGAAGGCGGCACCGCGCCGGAGAGAACTGGAGAACTGCATGGGTCTGACCTCCTGAAAATGCCGAGGAATCAGAAACGACTGGTCACAACGACACCCCTCACCCGAACTTGAGCATGTCTCGCCCCACCATCTCGGGCGTTTCCCCGCGCAACAGCGGTATTAAGACCGACCGAATGCGCTCGGGGGAAGGCGGACAGCCGGGGATGTAAATATCGACGGGAACGACAGCGTGGACGGGCAAGACGCGATCGAGCAGTTTCGGCAGTTCTTTGCTTTCTGGGACGTGGGCATTCCATCCCGCTGCCTCCAAATACGATCGCTTGAAACTCGGAGCCGGACTGCCCGCTGGATTGCGCAGGGCGTTGATGTTGCCCGTGACCGCGCAATCCCCGAAGGAAATTAGGGTTTTCGTGCGATCGCGCACCTTGCGAATCATCGCCAGATTTTCTTCGTTGGCGACCGAGCCTTCCACCAAGGCAATATCCACCCCCTCGGGAAACTCTTTGATGTCGGCAAACGGGGTAAACGCCCAGTCCACCTGCTCGCTGAGGTCGAACAGCCATTCGTCCAAATCGAGGAGGGACATGTGACAGCCCGAACATCCTTCTAACCACACCGTTGCCAATTTGAGTTTTGCCATCCCGTCGTCCTCCCTACTTCGTCCCGCTAGATTCTGGCGAACTGAGCCACTGCCGATCGCGTCGCGCCGTGGCGATGAACTGCAAGCGATCGCGATCGCGTTCCATCTCTGCCACCGAAGAGCCGCGATGGAACAGCGCCCCCGTGGGACAGGCGTTGACGCACTTGCCGCAGGACGTGCAGCTCGTGGCCGTGCCCCAAGGCTGATTCAAATCCGCGATCGGGCGCGAGGTGCTGCCCCGTCCGGCCATATCCCAGGTGTGGGCTCCTTCTAGCTCGTCGCAGACGCGAATGCAGCGAGTGCAAAGCACGCAGCGATTGAGATCCAAGCCGAAGCGATCGTGGGAAATGTCTACGTCCCGCTGTGGGGATTGATAGGCCAACCGCACCCGATCCATTCCCAGCTCGATCGCCAGATCTTGCAGCTCGCAATTGCCGTTGGACACGCACACTGAGCAAATGTGGTTGCCCTCAGCAAAGAGCATTTCGACGATCAGGCGGCGATAGGACTGAAGGCGATCGCTTTGAGTTTTCACCTCCATCCCTTCCGCCACCTCCGTCACGCAAGCGGGTTGCAGCTTGCTCGTTCCGGCGATCTCCACCAGACACACCCACACACCCCGACACCTCTGTCCGCGCCGAGCGAGCGGAGAGAGGGCTCGCGCCATGATCTCCGCGCTGTGCTGGGTGCCGCGCGGCGCGCCGGCGGCCGTGCCCGAGCGCGACGACGTCGAGCGGGCGGCGGAGGGGGCCGCGGACGGGTCGGACTCGGACGCCGACGTCGCGGGC
>JBCBTL010000241.1:0-5026 GCA_039818705.1 Cyanobacteria bacterium J06639_1 | reverse complement strand
GTGAGACGCGCGATCGCGTTCGCCCCCTCAAACGCGGCATCCTCGGACCCAGCTCCTTCTACCAAAATGTGCCAGCGCTTAGGGGTCACTATCCCTTGCTCGACTCGTTTGAGGCCGGCAGTCGTGGCTAGCACGATCAGGCGATCGCCTGGATGCAAGATGGTTTCGTCGGCGGGAAAAATGGCTTCGGGTTGGTTGGGACGTTGATACAGCACGGGGACGATGCCGTAGCCCTGTGCCACCTCAGCCAGCAAGCGCCCGACCAGCGTGTCTCCCGTAGAAATGTCGTATTCAGTGACGAGCACGGTGCGATCGCCCAATCGAAACAAGTGCAGGATATTTTCGCCAAAAGCTGCTCCAGCAAACGCTTCAGCGGCCAGCTCGTAAGCATTCAACACCTGCGCGTCGGGAAATAGGCGCGCTAAGTTCGTTGTAAAACGAGGTTCTACCGTGCGAATGACTAGGTGAACCTGCGGATTGGCCTCGCGTGCCATCAGGCCGACTTCTAAATTGACCAATTCGTTGTCCGTGACCAAGGCAACGCTTTTCGCCTGGTCGAGGTGGGCGCGGTCGAGCGCAGCGACGTATTCCCCCGCGATCGCGGGCAGTTGCGGCAGCAAATCCCGCTCCAAGCCGTTTTGACTGATGGCAACGCAGGGCTGGCGAAACTCTTGTAAGGCCGTCGCCGTACGCTGTCCAACTCGTCCCATTCCCACCAAAATGACGTGATCGCGGTGGGGGACGGGCGGGCGCTGCTTCAGAAATTGCAGTCGCGCGCTCAACACTTTTTCCGTCAGTAGCGCGTAGAGTACCCCCACCAAAGCCGTACCCGCCAGCGTCAGCATCAATCCAAACGAGCGCAGCCACCACGGCAGCGTAGTCGTGGCCTGCCATTCGCCGAACAAATCGCCGTACCCCCCCAGCAGCAGAATAGCGGTGGCAAAAAAGGCGGACGGCAGACTACTTTCGGGCAACCACACGCGGTAGAGCAACGTGCCCAACGCCAATAGCATCACCACTGTCAGTCCACAGGCGATCGCCACCCGCTGAATGGGGTGCTGCACCCAACTGCGCCATCGCCGTTCCCACCACTGTCGCCAAAAATTGACTGAGACATATTGCTGCCAGCGGATCTCGGGGGGCTCTTCTCGCTCTCCCGCCGACCAGCGCGGGGATTGAGTCACGAGTTCGAGATAGACAACGCGATCGCCGGGGACAGGGCGATCGTCGGGCTGCCATTCGTAAAACGGAGTTTCTGAAATCGACGGATGTGTCCCCGATTGCCGGACGAGCAAACAGCGCGTCCGGCTATTGAGCTCGGAGAGGCGATCGCGCCGACACCACGGATCCTCGGGGTCGAGCTGGCGCTGCACCACTTGCAACAGGCGATCGCCTAGTTTGAACACGGCCAGCACATCGTCCCCCAGGGCGGCCAGCGCGAACGCAGAGGCAGATAGCTGCATCGGCTCTAGCGCCACTAAGTTTCCGATTTGGGTCGCGAGCAAGGAATGCAGGTTTTGCTGACTCAGACGCAAAACTAAGCGGATATTTGGATTGAGCAAGCGAGCCGCAAATGCTGCCGCGACGTTGACGCGATCGCTCTCAGTCACCAGCAAAATGGCTCGCGCCTGACGCGCCCCCGCCCGTTCCAAAACGCTGCCCTGGCAACAATCTCCCTCGATCGCCTCGGCCAGCAAGCCGGGCAGGTCTGGCAGTTCCCACGTCGAGGGCAACACGAGATCGACTGCCGTAACGTCAACCCCGAAAGCCCTCAAATTCGCCACGCAGTTTTGCCCCAAACTGCCCAGCCCGCACACGATAAAGCGATCGCTGCCGATCGCAGTCTCAGCTGCGGAGGATGCTGAAGTCGGTGGAGAAGAATGCGACATAGCTCGATACAGGCGACCGAGGGGAGATCGTTGTCCTGACTATAGCGATCGCTTTCAGGAGTTTCAATCGAGGGACGCACGGCTCCCGAAAGGCAACTTCAGGGTCAAAAAAGCATGTTTAAATTCAGGAATTTATAAATTTGAATACTAAAAAGTTTTCTACAGACTGCAAAAACGCATTTGTAATATGTTTTACTGTGTTATCACGCAAAAGCAGGTTTTCCTGGTGGATTCACTGATCTGGGCGCTCCAAGCGCTCGAAGGTTTTTGTGGATAACCACACCATTATTCGGGATTGGGTCTGAGTTGATATGAAAAGAGTGGTTTGTCAGCAGCTCGTTGGGGCAGCTCTGGTAGCGATCGGTACGGCTTCGCCAGCCGTTGCCCAACAGTACGTTCCGCCATCGCTGAGTCATACCGAAATCGGTCAATACCTGAATATCGGCACTGGGAACGACCAGACTGGCGACGCTCTCAACGTCCAGAAAATCGAGCTTGGAGCCGACAGCCGCTTCGTCTCCGACCCCGATCCCAACCTTAGAGACGTGTTCGATGCTTCGGGCAAACGTCGCTGGAACTCGGTAACGAATCGCACGTACGACAATCGCGGCTTGCCTCCCTCAGCACCTGTATTCGAGGGGATCGACTATTCCGGCCAGAGTGCCATAACGTCTAATACGGGAGGTTTCACGTACTCCAATACGTCTGTCTACGCAGATGGCTTCGCCGTGCGGTGTGCTTCCGGGGCAGGAACGGGGGCGGGGCAGTGCCGAGACAATTTTTCCAGTCCGGCCAGCTCCCCTTGGATAACGCCGAGCGGCACTCAAGGTGACATCGGCAGCGGCAATGGGGTTGTTGGCAACTTCAATCACGATCGCCTGATCGGCGATCTCAACAATGCTTGGACGTTCGTCGATAGCCTGACGGCGGAACTGGTCATCTCTAGCGATCTCGAAGACGGATTCGGCTCTCTAGACATCGACGGCATCGACCAGGGCGGTAACGGCGACGGTCTGGCCGTAATCGATATCGACATCGACGGCGGTGGCGATTGGAAGCTCAATAACTACGACTGGATTTTGGACGGTACGGGCGACGTGTTCGGGATCTTTCGAGTTCTGGGGGATACCAACATGCTGATGAGTAATTCCAGCATCGGCCTCGGCCCCGGCGGTATCGGCAACGGCTCGGAGACGGTCGCTCCAGACAGTTTGGGCGCTTTGTTCGTGCAGTACGAAGAACCCGTCGGCAACACCGATGCTGTATTTGGGTTCAATAACGTCATTTTGAATGGGGTTGGCTTTTGGGATCTCAATGCGTTTAACCCCACGTACAGCGCTGCTAACGCCGCTCGCAACCGCCTGTACAACGACATGGTGAACACCGAACTCAACATCCAAAACGGTCAAGGATGCTCCCAGTTCGTGAGCAGTTCGATTACGTTCACCAGCTCCGTGCGGTGGAATCGGTGTTCGTTCGCGGCCAAACCCGTGCCGGAACCCACGTCGATTTTGGGAGGCTTAGCGGCACTCGGCTTCGGCATCGTGGCAAAGCGCAGAGCGAGCAAAGCCGCATCCGAACGGGAAGGCGATCGCGCTTCAGCAGAAATTGACGCTCTGGCGGGCTAAAGCCCATTGTCGAGATCGGGCGATTCCCTTTGCCCGTCGCGCACTACATCTGAATGAAATCGGCGGCACTCAACTCGTCAGGAGCGACATTTTTCAGGATGGCAAGGGTTTCCCGACCCACTTCAATGGCCGTCGATCGCCCGACTCGTTCCAGCGAGAGATCTGAAAAACTGAGGCTGCCGGATAGCCCGACGAGATCTTCACCCACCTGAAAATCTCGAATCGAGTCTGTTCCTTCTCCCCTCGCCAGAACGTATACGTCATTTCCCAACAGGCGCGGGTGCGAATCCCCCTTGAGCGTGTCATCCCCCTTGCCCCCGAACAACACGTCATCGCCCTCGTCGCCAAATAAGCGATCGCTTCCCGTCCCGCCGAGCAGCGTATCGTTTCCGTCATTCCCGTACAGGCGATCGCCGTCAGCCCGTCCTATCAAAGAGTCGCGCCCGTTTCCCCCAAAAAGGCGATCGCGTCCCCGTCCGCCGTCGAGCGTGTCGTCGCCAGACAGACCCCGCAAGCGATCGTCACCTCGCCGCCCGCGTATCACGTCATCGCCATCCGTGCCTCCAAGTGAATTCGATGTGCCGTCGCCCGTAATGACGGAGGGAGGCTCGTCAAAAAAGGTCGCAGTCGGACGCGAGTCGTCCCACCAAATGCCCGCTCGGTTGATGTCGAGAACGGCACTTTGGCGCGGCAGTTCCGCGTCGTCGAAGACGTAGTCCCACAGTCCCCAACTGCCGTACCAATTGGGAAAGGTGATGTCGGCGTAGTGAAGGACTTGACCGCCTCCAGCATCGCGCCACACCTGATAGAGTTCGCGATAAATCGACTCCATTTCAGGGTGGCGATTGAGCTGAATCGTGAAATCGATGAGGTCTTGATAGTCGTTAATGCCGTCTTCGTTTAGATCTTCATAGAGATCGACGTTCGTACCCGATCCGCCTTCGTATGACACGAACTCTAACCCCAAATCTCGGGCGACGTTGGCATGGTATTCGTAGTAGCCGCGAAAGTCTTCTAAGCCTTCTTCCTGCACTAACCCTTCGCCCGTGCGGATGTAGTGAAAGGCTCGGTCGAAACCGCCGTCCGGTTCTTGCATCCACTGCCGAATCGTATCGACATTTTCTTCATATCCGAATTCAAATCCGAAGTAGGTATCGATGGAATAGACGCGGAAATTACTGTCGATCGGGGCAGCATTCCCCTGTTTCACCCAGTCGGGCGCGTACAGCACGTTGCCTTCGCTCGTCGTCCGCGAGGGGAACGTGAGGACGGGGAAAAGGCGATCGCCTTCACGCGCACCGAAGACCTCAGTAAAGATATCCGCAACTTCCGCCGAGCGAATGCCGTAGTACTGCGCCCCAGGATCGTCTGCCCTGCGTCCCAGCAGCTCTTTACCGCGATCAATTAGGTATTGTTTCTGGTCGAATCCGTCCGTCCAGAATTCGTTGGTGTATTCGACGTAAACGCGCAAATCGCGATCGACGTTATCTCTGAGATATGAAGCCGCCT
>JBCBTL010000240.1:0-5028 GCA_039818705.1 Cyanobacteria bacterium J06639_1 | reverse complement strand
CGCTGTATTATTTCCCGCGCGATCATGCCAATTATGCGAACCGACAGGCGATCGCGCAGGCTGAAATCGGAGCCACCATGACGATCGTGGCGCAGGTGCGAAGCTGCTCCTGTTTCACCAGCCCGCGCAACAAAAGCCTGTCGATTTTCACTCTAAAAGTGCGGGACGACAGCGGCTCGATGCAGCTCAGCCGCTTTTTTGCCGGACGACAGTTCAGCAATCGCGGCTGGCAAGAACGGACGATTCGGCAGTACCCGCGCGGAGCCACGATCGCCGCCAGCGGTTTGGTCAAACGCAGCAAATACGGCATCACCCTCGACGATCCACAGATTGAAGTGCTCGCCGACGAGAATTCCGACATTCGCTCGCTCAAAATCGGCAAAATTCTCCCGATTTATCCCCTCACTGAGGGCATCGACGCGAATCTAGTTCGCAAAGCCATTCAAGCATCCCTACCCGCCGTTTCTGGAGTGAGCGATCCGCTGCCAGAAGCGCTGCAAAAGTCGTTGGATTTGCTCGGTTTGCAACAGGCGATCGCTGGATTTCACTTTCCCGTAGATAACGAACATCTGGAGCGATCGCGCCGCCGCTTGGTGTTCGACGAATTCTTTTATCTCCAACTGGGCTTGCTTCTGCGCCGCCAGCACTACCGGCAGCAATCTGCCGAAGCGCCGCGCTACACCCCGAAACAAGGCGATTTACTCCAAGCCTTCTACGATTTACTGCCCTTCCCGCTCACCAACGCCCAAAAGCGCGTGATTGACGAGCTACTGGCTGACATGCGCTCCACCGACCCGATGAACCGATTGGTACAGGGGGACGTGGGGGCGGGAAAAACCGTCGTAGCCATCGCCGCGTTACTCGCTGCCATTCAATCCGGCTGGCAAACGACGCTGATGGCTCCGACGGAAGTCTTAGCCGAGCAGCACTATCGCAAACTGGTCGATTGGTTCGGCCAACTGCACGTCCCCGTCGAGTTGCTCACCGGATCGACCCCTGCGGCCAAACGTCGAGAAATTCTGCGCCAGCTCGATACGGGGGAGCTATCGCTGCTCGTCGGCACGCACGCCCTGATTCAGCCCACGGTGAAGTTCTCGCGACTGGGCTTGGTCATTATCGACGAACAACATCGCTTCGGGGTCTCACAGCGGGCGACGTTACAGGCCAAAGGCGATCGCCCCGACGTGCTTACCATGACCGCCACCCCGATTCCGCGTACTCTCACCCTGTCGCTGCATGGGGATTTGGATGTCAGTCAGATCGACGAACTCCCCCCCGGACGCAAACCCGTTCACACCTCGATTTGCTATCCCCGCGATCGCGATCGCGTTTACGAACTGGTCAAGCGCGAACTCGCCCAAGGCCGCCAGACCTATGTGGTACTGCCGCTCGTGGAAGAATCTGAAAAGCTGGATTTGAAATCGGCCACTGCTGAAAGCGAACGCCTCCGCGAAAAAGTCTTTCCCCAATTCTCAGTGGGGTTGCTGCACGGGCGCATGTCTTCCGCCGAGAAAGAAGACGTGATCGGGGCGTTTCGCGATCGCCAGCTCGATATTCTGGTCTCCACCACCGTGGTCGAAGTGGGCGTAGACGTGCCCAACGCCTCGCTGATGCTGATCGAACACGCCGAGCGCTTCGGACTGTCTCAGCTCCACCAGCTTCGCGGTCGGGTCGGACGGGGAGCCGCCCAGTCCTTTTGCATTTTGATGACCCAATCTAAAGCGGAAAACGCTAAGCAGCGGCTCAAAGTGCTGGAGCAATCCAACGATGGGTTTTTCATTGCCGAAATGGATTTGCGCTTGCGCGGCCCTGGCGAAGTATTGGGCACGCGCCAATCGGGACTGCCGGACTTCGCCCTCGCCAGCCTGATCGACGATCGCGAAACCCTCGAACTGGCGCGCCAAACGGCTGAAGACATCATCGAGCGTTCGCCCGACCTCGCCGACTTTCCTCAGCTTCGTCGCGGACTGCAAACCCAATACGAACGCTTGATGGGCGGAGCAATCTTTACATGAGTTGATACAACGTAACTCGCTGCCGAGAGCGTTGGTTCTGCAGGCGTGGCGAGAGCGACCCGAAAAGGCGGGTAGCCTCGGTTACACATCGAGGTTAGCGGAGTTGTTAGGCTGTCCTCACATTGCAGCTTGCCCTCGACCAGCCTTCGAGAGTCTGTCTGGGAGAGGATTCGACGGTATTTGCGCCCTTCCAAACGAGCGCCGATGTCGAAGTGATTTTCACATGCCGCATGAGTGCTTCTTGCAGAGCGATCGGGAGATTGGGCGTGAAATCGTTACGAATTCAAGTGGTCGAGGCAAATCCTCACCTGCGCACGCTGTTGAGCTGGAATTTACGCAAAGAAGGCTATCAAGTCGCCTCCTGCGGCAGCTTTCAGCAAGCTCAGTCCAGTCTGCAAAAACAGCAGGCGCATCTGCTAGTGCTCGATCGCGATCTCCCCGATGGTACGGGCTTAGAACTATGCGAGTGGGCGTACCGAGAGCTAGACGTAGCCATTTTGATGCTCTCGGAACGCACTGCCGAGTCTGACGAAGTTTCTGGACTGCGGGCGGGAGCCGACGACTATCTCGCCAAGCCCATGAGCGTGCAGGTTTTCAGCGCTCGTGTTAATGCCCTCATGCGGCGACTGGAACGAACCACTCCCCCCTCAACCCTCAACTACGGCCCCCTCCGCATCGATCTCGTGCAGCGTCAGGTGGCGATCGCTGACCGCGCGATCGAACTCACCCCACAAGAGTTCAGCTTGCTCTTCGTCCTAGCGCAGTCGGCCAACAAGCCCGTCTCCAGAACCGACCTGCTCCGCCGCGCCTGGCCAGAAGCGATCGACAATCCCCGCACGGTAGATACCCACGTGCTCTCGCTGCGCAAAAAGCTAGAGTCCGACCCTCGCCAGCCGCGCCTGCTGCAAACCGTCCGCAACGTCGGCTACAAATTCCAACCCGAAGCCGCAGAACGCCTCGTCAAAACTCCAGCGTCAACGTCCTTACCGCCGTTCCCTTTAACGCCGCTGTCTGAACCTGCCGAACTCGCGACCGTGCCGTCTTACGTGGCTCGCTAGCGATCGCGCAAGAGTTCTGGAAACTGCCCCTGTTGGTGAGCGATCGCCAGCGCCCAGTAGTCCTCGGCATGTCGAATCAAATCGGCAATGGCTTCATCGTCGAGCGTCCGGATTGCCTTCGCGGGCGTTCCTACGACCAAGGTTTTGGGCGGCACGGATTTAGTCACGATCGCCCCTGCCCCCACCATGCTGCCCGCCCCGATGCGGACGCCGTTGAGCAACACGGCTCCCATCCCGATCAAACAGCCGCGTTCGAGATGGGCTGAGTGAATCACAGCGCGGTGACCGACCGTGACGTAGTCTTCGAGAATGACAGGTTGGCCGCGATCGCAGTGCAAAACCGCGCCATCCTGAATGTTGCAGTATTTGCCGAGACGAATTTCATCCACGTCTCCCCGCAGCACGGCTCCGAACCAAATACTGCTGAAGGTGTCGATCTCCACTGCGCCGCAAACCGTCGCGGAAGCAGCAATCCAGCTTTCTTCGTGCGCTGTTGGAGTTTGTTGTTTTTGGAAAAAGTCCATACCGCTCGCGATCGCCATCGACTTCCATCATCTGACTCCTACCGACCCAAGCGCAATTTTCGCGAACAGCAGGATATTTAGCCTGTAAAAATTGAGCTGAGAATAATTTTTTACTGATAGACAAATTATGCGTAAATTTTGATGATGCGATCGCGGTCACAGGCTTGCTTCTCAATAATCTCCATGGTTATATGTGTACGGGGTATGTGAGATTTTACGGAAGTAAAATTCACTACACTTACTCGTTTGCGCTGTCCGCTGCGATGTTTTTGCGGAAATTCTAGATGCCGCCCCGAAAAATTAACGCGGGGTGTATTAAATCGTTTCTCTGCTGGGGATTAAGACCGTGGCTACTTTGACCTGGATTGGCGGAACAGGTAACTGGAACGTTCTGACGAATTGGTTGAACGGGATTGCGCCGGACAGCACGACAGGCGCTGATGATGTTGATATTTCGGTGGGTGGGGGTATCACCACCTCTCACACGACGGGCAACACTGTTATCAATAATCTCAATTCCACTGATGCGTTTACACTATCGGGCGGCACACTTACAGCCAATTTGGTTGATGTAGACAATACGTTTACCCTTGCAGGCGGTGTCCTGATTGGAGCCACTGTTGATACGGCTGGAGGCGATGTCAACTTTACCAATAACAGCAACAACATTCTCGACAACGTCACGTTCAATGGCGATATCAACCTCGACCAGTCGGGTAGTCTCGTCCGCTTGCGCAATGGCACCACGTTCACGGGCAACGTCAATGCTTCGAGCAATTCGGCTCGCCTGTGGCTTGAGGATGCTCAAACGCTCGACAACACCACCATCAACTTGACCGGCAGCAGTTCTGGGATTGGCTTGAGCGGTCAAGGCACGTACGCGGTCATCTTCGGAGCTAATCTGCAAATCAATCTGGATGGAGCCAGCTCCTTCATCCGAGACGACCAGTTCTTTAACCAAACCGGCTCTGTTGTCAATCAGGGCACCATCACCGCTGACGGTACCGTCAGTCTCACTAGTGATCGCGATATCAACGTCGATAGTTTTACCAATACAGGAGCGATTGTCGCCGTCAGTGGAGTCGAGTTCAACCTCGGCGGCACCGGGGTGGGTGAAACCTTTCTCAACGATACGACGGGAACGATTACTGCTTCAGGTGGCTCTCGCATTCGCCTGCGCGGCGACTGGGACAACAACGGCACCATCACCCTGCAAGACACCTCCATCTTGGAGTTGGAAGGCAGCGGCAACAGCACGGCTGACTTGGGCACCATCAATCAGTCGAATGACAGCACTGTCTTCATCGAAACGGTGCTCGACAACACGGGCGACACGTTGACACTCGATGCCAATGCGGGCAGCTATACCCTCAACGGCGGCACTATTTTGGGCGGCACGGTCGACCAGTCAGGGGGCAATTTCCTCAACTT
>JBCBTL010000239.1:0-5034 GCA_039818705.1 Cyanobacteria bacterium J06639_1 | reverse complement strand
GTCTCACTTGAGCTTCAATCCCGGCGGCACTCTGCTTCATCAAGCGGTTGACCACTCGCTCGGGTAAACGCTGGCGGGCTTTGCTGTAGGCTCCCGTATCGGAGGAAGGCGCTGCGGCCCCGGCGGCGCTCAGCCAAGCACTCGCACGATTGACGGCATGTTGCAGACTCTTGTCCGCATCGATGACTTGAAGCAGGAACATCCACAAGGTCACCACTGGGGTGTAGAGGCACTGGCGGTAGCTCACCTGCTCTTCGGCCAGGACTTGTTCGATGGCACTGGCGGGCAACAGCTTCTGCCAGGGACAGCCAATACTGGCCAGCAATCGCTCCTTGAGAATCTGGGCTCGATTCGGCATAGTAGGGATAATTCGTTTGGGGCTCTTCTGGCTGAGATTGTGACATATCCAGCCGTTGAGCCTTTTTCTATGCCCTTATGTCAGTGCCATTGGATGCTGACACCGACTTTGAACACTTTGTCATTCCAGCCGAATCGGTAGGATGCCACGCGCTCGCGAAACTGATTGGCAATACCTATCGCCCGGTCGAGCGGACATTGAAACAGCAATAAGCCGAACTCGTCTCCCCCCAAACGCGCCAACACGTCCGACGCCCGTACCTCCTGGCGCAGCAATTGCGTGAGCTGGCGCAGCAGTTCGTCGCCCGCCTCGTGCCCGCAGGTGTCATTGACGATCTTGAACTGGTCGAGATCCATGTAGCAGAGCACGTGCTGTAAATCGCCGTGACGGCTGGAGGCGATCGCGGCTTCGAGGCGACGCTCGAACTCCCCCCGATTAAGCAGTCCGGTGAGGGTATCGTGGCGAGCTTGGTGGGCGAGCTGGCGGGTGAGCTGGCGCGCCTCGCTCACGTCCCGAAATACCGTGACCGTCCCGAGAATAGTGCCCGCGCGATCGCGAATGGGCGAAGTGGTGCTCTCGACAGACAGCACGCGACCGCTGCGGGTGTGCATAGCAGCCAAACTCTGCGATTGCACCACGACACCTTCGCGCAAGACTTCTTTCGTCGCGCACTCGAAGGGAAGCTGCGTGAGTTCGTCGAACGTCACGAAAATTTGCGACATCGCCCGTCCCCAGGCGTCGGGAGCCTGCCAGCCCGTATACTCCTCAGCGAGAGAGTTCATCGCACTCACCCGTCCGCGCTCGTCGGTGGCAATCACCGCATCCCCAATCGATTCCAGGGTGACCTGCGCCAGCTCTTTTTCGCGAAACAGCTCCCGCTCGATCCAGCGGCGATCGACGATCTCTCGTTCGAGTGCGTCATTGGTTGCCAGCAACCGTCGTTCGCTTTCCTCTCGGCGCGCTACTTCTTCCTGAAGTTCTCGGTTACTGGCTTGCAACGCGCGAGTGCGATCGCTCACCACCTGCTTGAGGGTTTCGATGGTGCCGCGCATCTCGACCAAATCCACTGCCTGCAACATGCTGGTTTGGGTGAGAATGCCCGCCAGTTCGCCGCGATCGCCAGCCACCACCAGCCGCCGCACCCCCAGCTCGTGCATGGCGTGATGGGCATCTGCCAGCGAGTCATCGGGATGCAAGCAGGTGAGCGGCGCGCTCATGATCTCGGATGCGGTGGCGGTGTCAAAATCGAGCTGTTGCAGCCGCAGCCGCACCAAATCTCGCTCGGTGACGATGCCGATCGGTCGCACCCGCTCGCCGTTCTCGTCCACCTCCACTACAACCGTGCAGCTCACCCGCTGCAAGTGCATTTGCGCGACGAGCTGTCGTACCGTCGCCGAGCCGAGCGCCGACTGCACGCGCACCGCCATCACGTCTCGCACTCGCTGGCGGCGCAGCAAATTGGCGGGCTGCAAAATCTTGCGAATGCTGTTAGCCGTCACCAGCCCCGTCGGACGACCGTTTGCATCGAGTACGGGCAGGTGCCGAATGCGAGACTGACGCAGGATTTGCAATACGTGCGATAGCGTCTGCTTGCCGCCGTCCGTCAGCGCGAGCGGGTTGGCGGTCATCACGTCAGCCACGCGCGTGGTGCTGTCAATGCTGTTCGCGGCCATCAGTTTGACCGCATCGCGCTCGGTAAAAATGCCTTGCAGCCGCTCGTTTTCTACCACCAGCACGCAGCTCGCCCGCTGAGGACGAGTCTGTTCTCCCCCCGAAGTTTTATTCCCTTTGGACGCGTCAGCGTTTGAAGATTGAGGGCGATCGCCGTGCATGATTGCCAGCGCCGTTAGCACCGAGTCAGCGGCTCGCACGGTACGAAACCGGCGTTCGATCGCGTCTCCGAGTTGGGGCAGTGGAATACTCACAATCTCGCATGATAATTGGCAACAGGGTAGCAATAAGCCGATAGAACTTGATATCAGTAGGCTGAAGCTTCAAATAAGCTATTTTCAGTCTGATCGACGATGGTTTCGCGCAAATCGCCAGAATTACAGAGAAATCAGCCAGCTTTGCCATGATTCTAGAGATGCTACGCAGATGCAGATATCAGCTAGACGTCACAAAACGTCGCGACCTCCGATCGCGAGTTGAGAGCCAAATGATTTCAGAGTCCCGCCGCTCTCATGGTGATCGGTCGATGTGAACGTTTTGTGAATCGGGATGTACTCGCCGTCGGACTGAGGATGGCTTGATGGCGCGATTCGTGAGGAGTAGGCAACGAAACGGACGAGGGTGGCGCTTGGGGTGCGGCGATCGCGCAACTGCCCGATCTCGATATGGTGGAGACGTTCGAGCGCATTTCGCAATCGTTGGGGGCGTCGCTCAATGCAGATGCGGCGGCGTGCTCGAACTCCCGGAGTTCGGTCTGGGAACGTTCGTACTCGCGTGCAGAAGCTACGTGGAGATCGACAGCCCCAGCTTTCCTCAGCCCGAACTCTCCTTAACCAGGCGGGGTGGGGGAGTTGCGGAACACTAGCGTGTAGATTTCGGTGGGCATGTCGATGCGGGCTTGCTGGAGGGCTTCTTTGATGGCGCGGGCGGCTTGGGAGGTGGTGTCGAGGAATTCGGCACGGCGAGAGTCCACCCAAAATCGCACTTCTAAATTCACGGTGCTGGCGGCTAGCTCGCGTACCAGCACTTTGGGCGGGGCGGGGTCGCGCTGCTGGATGGCGGGGATGGTGGCTAGAGCTTGCACGATGGTAGCGATCGCGCTGCCGATTTCGGCGTCGTAGTCGATTCCCACCACGACGGAACTGCGGATGCTGGCGGCGGCGGTGTTGTTGATGATGCTGGCCTGGAAGACTTCTTGGTTAGGGATGTAAACGGTGCGACCGTCGTAGGTTTGCAGCGTCGTGGCGCGCAGTTGAATTTGGGTGACCGTGCCTTCGTAGTCGCCGATCGCGATTTGGTCTTTGAGGCGGAACGGACGCGCAGCGAGCAAAATGACGCCCGAGATGTAATTGCTGAGTACGTCTTTGAGGCTGAAACCGATGGCAACGCTGGTGAGGCCGAGTGCCCCCAACAGCGCGCCGAAGTCGAGTCCGGCCACACCCAGCGCGATCGCCGATCCGACCACCCACACGCCGCCGTAGCACAGCCGCCCGATTAGAATTTCCGAACTGCGATCGCCCTCCGTCCGCTGTGCCCAGCGAAAGGCGATATGTCTGACGGTCGCGGCGGTTCCCCAGGTTACGAGCACCACCAGAGCGCCCCCCAGCAACGAGGGCAAACTGGCGATCGCGTCTTGCCCCAGTTGGCGGACAGTGCCGTTGACGCGCTGGCTGACATCCACCCACAGCGGCGGCTGAACGAACGCTTCAGAGAGGCGATCGGCGCGGCGGCGGGCGAGGGTCGCGCGATCGGTGCCGAAGTCTTCTGCGTCTTGGTCGGTGACGGTCATCAGGACGCGATTGTTGACCCGCAGCGTCGAAGCCCCGCGCGTCTCGACGACCTCAAGAGCGGGAATGGCTCCGTCCGTGCTGGTTAGCACGCTGGCGATGCGGCGGTTCACGATCGCCGCCCGCTCCGCTGCCCCGATCGCGTTCAAGCTGCCCACTTGAAATACGGGCTGTCCCCGCACCAGCACGTCCGCAAAATACGAGCCGTCGTTGGCAACATCGGCGGGAAGGGAGACTTCAAAGAGGTCGTCCTGAGCCAGCGCCGGAGCGATCGCGGGGATGCCCTGCACGCCAATGGCGATCGCGAGAATGCCACCCCATTGCGCTAACCCCACCCGCATCGAGACCGCCCGACTCGACCCTTGCGGCCACCACCGAGGCGAGCGAGATGACGGGGGGCAATGGGACATGACGACGAACTCCTGGCGATCGCGCGGGGATAACGTGCTGCTGAGAATGTAGAGCCAATCGCGCGATCGCGCGTCTACCCAGCGGTCGAATCCGTCTCTGGCGCGAACGTTCCGTTACAATACAGCGCAAACTCTTCACGAGGCCGCCCCTTGAGCGTTCCGGCACCGATCGCCCAACTGCAAGACACCATTAGCGGCTGGTTTCGCGATCGCGCCGCCGACCGCCCCGAACCGACGCGACAGGATCTTCCTGCCGAGGCCGAGCGCAGCCTCAAAAACGCGATCGCCGAGCTGCCGCCCCATCCCACCCACTGCAAAGCGGTGGCGGAAGCGATCGTGAAGTCCCTCGCCGCCCAGCCCGACGAGTCGGAGGAGCGCAATGCCCTCGTCGTGCTCAGCACCCCGGCTGAATCGCTCGTGCCCATTTTGCAGGTGGCCTTACAGCAGCCCGAACTCGCCGACTTGCCCGTCGTCACCCTCGACTCGTTTGCCTCCCGCGCCATTCAGCCCGCCGCCGTCCTCACCGAACTGCGTCAGGCGATCGACACTCTACCCGTGCCCGCCTCGCTGCCGCGCCCGGACGCGCAAGCCGAAACCGTGAAAGTGGCCGATCCTGACGGCAGCGCGATCGCCCCCCGCGAAATTGCCGCGATTCCCGCTCTGTCGGAATGCTTCGTGCGCTGCATTGAAGGGATGAACGGCATCGAAGCCCTCTGGACGACCCTCAGCCGTGACACTTCTCGCTTTTGGGTGGTGGGCTGCAATCAGTGGGCTTGGAATTATCTCGAACGCACCACCCGCATCAGCT
>JBCBTL010000238.1:0-5037 GCA_039818705.1 Cyanobacteria bacterium J06639_1 | reverse complement strand
CAAGCTGCTGCAACTGCCAAACGTAAAACTCTCCTTCTTCCGGTTCGATGTCATCGGGAGTTGCAAAGCTGTCGGCATCTTGGGCGGCGTAGAAGTATCCGGAGGGGGCAGTCATTTCCCGCTTCAGCCACTCCACGGTGAGACGCACGGCACGAGCGATCGCTTCATCCCGCTCGCCGTTCGCCCAGATGTTTGCCAAAAACTCTAAAATTTGGCCGTTGTCGTAGAGCATTTTCTCGAAGTGAGGCACCGTCCAGGTCGCGTCTACGGTGTAGCGATGGAAGCCGCCGCCAACGTGGTCGAAAATCCCTCCGGTCACGAGGTCGATGGCGCGATCGCGCGCTCTTTCCAACGCATTTTCTCCGTCGATGCCGCTCTCTTGCGGGAACCGAGATACCTGAAGGGCGAGCTGCGCGTAAGGCATCATCGGGAACTGCTGACCCATGCCCGATCGCGTCACTACAGGGATAGTTTCGTTGAGTCCGGCGATGAGGCGATCGCGCTCTAACTCGTCAGAGGCTTCCACTCGAACGGATGCCTGCAATGCCCCCAGCATCCGCTCTTGTTGCTCTCCGAGCCGTGTTTTTTCGACATCATAAAACTGCCGCACCGACTGCAATACCTGTAAAAATCCCGGTCGCCCGTAGGCAGGGTTCACTGGGAAATACGTGCCGCCGTAAAACGGAATCAAACTGTTTGGGTCGAGAAAGACGTTCAGCGGCCAGCCCCCCTGCCCGATCATCATTTGCAGCGCTTGCATGTAGATGTTGTCGATGTCGGGGCGCTCTTCGCGATCGACCTTCACGGGGAGGAAGTTAGCGTTCATGAATTGGGCGATCGCCATGTCCGAAAACGCCTCCCCCTCCATCACCGTGCACCAGTGGCAGCTCGAATATCCGATCGACAAAAAAATCGGCAGATCGGTCACTTTTGCTTCCAACAGCGCCTCGGGAGTCCAGGCTCGCCAGTCGATCGGGTTATCGGCGTGTTTGCGTAGATACAAACTTTGGCTGGAGGCAAGACTGTTCGGCATGGGAATGGCTCGATCCGTTCGCCTGCACTCTATCAGAGCTTTGAGAGTAGGGCGATCGCGCACTCAGCTAGCATCAAGCTCCTCAATACTCGTGGCGATCGCGATGAAACAGACAAAACGCTCCTGCCAAGATCGTTTGTCTGACAGGAGCGGTCACGTTCTAGCGAATAGAATGCAAACTCGGGCTGGGAGACAGGGTGCTACGCGCGCTCCCACATCGACCGGATGATATCGGGTAGAAACGTGCTGACTTCTCGTTGGCGATCGGGGGTGAGTTCGTCTTTGGTGGCGCTGAAGACGGCCTGGATGGCATCGCGCGCGTCTACGCCTTTGGGTAATCCACCTTCAGAGCCCACGCGGCGCACGAAGGATTCAGCGTCAATTTTTAAGGGCTGACGGATGCGGCTGATGAAACGCACCACCGGATTATCGTCTTTCCACAGATCGGCAATTTCACCTTCGAGCGACGCATCATCGGTGGGCAGCGCCTCGACGCGCAGTTCGGACTCGACGCGATCGGCAGATTCGTTCGGCATCATGTCGCGCATCGTGCGAAACACTACGATCGCGATGTCTCTGGCATCGTAAACATCAGGCAGATCGGCTTTCTGCTGCACTTTTTCTAGGAACGGTCTATTTTTATCGGCAATCGGAGTCGCAGGCATCGTACACCTCTACGAACGGTGGGAACTGCAAACAGCCATCCTCGAAGCTGAATGGACAGTTTCGCGAGGCTGGAAACACGCAAGTGCAAATGCAAAACCGCTCAGCATCAGCCTTTGGGCGCACCTTTCAGGAGAGCGACCGCAGACACGACGGCTAGGAGCTTCTACTTACTTACCACGCGAAGTGAATAGAACTCGTGAAGAATTGCCAGAATCCCTGCTCGCACGGAAAAGGTCACCCTTAAATGCGATCGCCTCCAGGTTCGATAGTCTGCCAAACGCGAATCGTTCGGGATCGGCAGCCACATACCCGCAGGTTTAGTAGTGCAGGTTCAGTAGCGAATACGCGGATCGATATATGCGTTGAGAATATCCAGCCCCAAACTCACGACCACCACGATCGCCGCAAAAAACACCACCAGCCCTTGCACGACCGGATAGTCGCGCTGACCGATGGCTTGCACTAATCGACTCGCGAGTCCTGGCCAGGAAAACGTGACTTCCGTCAGTAAGGCTCCGCCCAGCAGAGAGGCTAGCGCTAGACCGATCACCGTCAGGATGGGGACGAGGGCATTGCGGAGGGCGTGGATGAGGACGATGCGCCATTCGCCGAAGCCTCGCGATCGCGCTGCCGTGATGTACGTCGCATCCAACACCTCGCGTAAATTGACGCGGATCATGCGGGCAAACACGCCACTCATCACCAATCCCAACGTGAACGCGGGAAGTGCGAGGTGGTGCAAGCTCGCCCAGAACACATCCCAGTTCCCGCTGAGAAGGGCATCGACGCTGTACGCACCCGTAAAAAATTTGGGTGGCGCAACTCCCACGGGCAAGCGACTGCCGACGGGAAACCAGCGGAGCTGCACGCTGAAGATGAGTTGGAGCATCATGCCCAGCCAAAACATGGGCAGAGCGTAGGTCAAAATGCTGAACGATCGCGTCGCGCGATCGAGCGAACTCTGCGGGCGCGTTGCAGCCAAAATCCCCAGCGGAAACCCGATCGCCAAAGACACGAGCAACCCCGAAACAGCCAGTTCAACCGTCGAAGGAAAAAACGTGTAGATAATGTCCCAGACGGATTTCCCCGCTGTTGAAATTGAAGAGCCCAAATCCAAACGCAGCAGGTCAAATAAATACCGCCAATACTGCTGCAAAATGGAGCCATCCATGCCCAACGTTTGCCGCATTTGTTCCATCACTGCTGGGGTCGCGCGAGGGCCGAGAATAACCGCGATCGGATCGCCGGGAACGATCCGCAGCAGAGCAAATATGAGCGTTACGACGACCCATAGTTGTAATGGAGCAAGCAATAAGCGGGTGAGGATGAAGGTGCGGAGGGAGTTACTAGATGCGGCCACGGCCTGCCTCAGAGCGGGGGAAGAATTCGGCGAACTTAAGCTTTACGAACCAGCCAAAGCGGTACGGCCTGCTGTCCGGCTAGCTTGAGATTTTGCACCTTTGGAGAACCAGAGATGAAATCAATGCCCTGAACGAGCGGGATGTAGGGAACCTCTTCAGCTACAGCAGCCTGGATATCAGCGAGAATTTGCTCCCGTTTCGCTACGTCGGTTTCCGTTCGCTGCTGCTGGACGAGTTGATTGAGGTCGTCGCTGTGAAAGAACGACCCATGCTCGAACGTCTCGCCGCCCACGCAGACCCCATCTTCATGATTTTCACAGGGCAAAAACGGCTGAATGTAGTTATCTGCATCTAAGAAGTCGGGCGACCAAGACAACAGCACCATTGGATACGTGCCTTTATTCAGGTTGTCGAAGAGTGTCGCAGCTTCCACCGCTTGAAGGTCTACTTCTAACGCGCCTTCAAACGCTTTTTCCAAAGATGCTTTCAATAATGAAGACATCAACTCGCCGCGAGTATTTTCGGATGCGTGCCATAGCGTTGTTCGTGCAGGATTGTCAGCGGAGAATCCTGCGGCTGAGAGGAGCTCTTTGGCTTTATCTGTATCGCCTTCGCCGTAAGCGTCCTTGAATGCCGGGCGCGAAGTGGATAAATTGTTTGGCACCAACGAGTACAGTGGCTCAGCCTGTCCGAGAAAAACGCGGTTTTGGAGAATAGCGCGATCGACCGCAGCGGCGATCGCCTGTCGCACCTCTTTGCGATCGAGCGGGGCTTGCGTCACGTTAAGTACTAAATAGCGAATCAGGCCGCTCGACTGGGAAACTAGTTGCCAACCCGCGTCGCTTTCTTTTTTCAAGCTGTCAATTTGGCTGGGTTCTAGGGTTTGAAATGCGAGGTCGATCGCTCCCGTTTTGAACGCATTGAGTAGCGTGCCGCTGGTGTTGAACAGTTGCAGGTCTACGCCCTCGTTGGCGGGAGTATCTCCCCAATAGTCTGGGTTCGCATCGAGGGTAACGCTGACGTTTTCCATATAGCGGGTGAGGCGGTAAGGGCCGGTGGCAACGACTTTCTCCGGCTCGAACTCGCCCGACCCGATGGTGTAGGCCGCAGGCGATACCGCACAGGCCCCCGGAAATGCGAGCATGGCCGAAAACCCGCCGAACGGATACTTGAGTTTGACGGTCAGTTCGTACTCTCCCGTTGCTTCCACGGAATCGACGATGTCTGCCAACAAAAAAGAGGGTTTGCCGCCATTTTCAATCAAGCGACGCAGAGAAAACGCCATCGCTTCGGCGTTGAAATCTGTCCCGTCGTGGAACTTAACGCCTTCGCGCAAGGGAATGCGAAACGTCGTGCCCTCACCGTCAATCACGGGCATATCTGTGGCTAAGAGGGGAGTTAAGTCTTTGCTGCCTGGTGGATAGGTATAGAGGGTTTCGCCAACGTTCAACAGCACGTTAAGCGAGGCAGGTTCGTAGGCATCCGCTGGATCGAGGGTGCGCAGTTTATCCGTGATGCCCATGCGAATGCGATTGTCGGCTGCGGCACCCGAGCCCACCTCAACCGCACCCTGCGTATCGGAGGGAGGGCGACAGCTTGCCAGCGCGATCGCCGCGCCTCCACAGATGCCGATGAACTGACGGCGAGAGAGTTGAACGACGGGTAAGCGGGTCACGAGGGCAACGGTCTCCCGAGGCTGACAGCGAGCGATCGCGTCCCAGCGTGCGAAACGGGCGATCGCTACCGCGCATTGTAGTCGGTCTGACAGGAGTTGGCCGTTGAGGAGTGCTTACGATGCAGTGGGAATCGGAGTAGGTATTGCCAGCTCGTCTGAGGTGGACTCGTCCGACGGCAAAATCGGAATAGTGGGCACCTCGCGGGTCAAGTTAGGAGCATCTGCATCGTCAGAAGCATTAGATGGAGAGGGCGAGGCGATCGCAGTAGGAGTTGCAGTCCGTTGCGGCGGCCAAGGAACAT
>JBCBTL010000237.1:0-5056 GCA_039818705.1 Cyanobacteria bacterium J06639_1 | reverse complement strand
AACGCGTTCTGACTCGATGATGTGTCAGGCGATCGCTCTGAGGGCTGAACCTGCGAGCGTGACGATCAATGTCGAGGCAGCGTTTGCCATCAATGCCATCTACTTGCTGGTTTCCTATTTCAAAAACGGGGGCAACGGACAGTCAAGCGCAATCGCGATCGCTCTCAGAAGTTCGGCTTCCTCATCGGTCACTTGACCGTCCAGCAAAACGGCATGGGCGCAGGCATTCACGAGCGCCTGTTTGAGTTTAGGCGCAGCCCGATCGAGGGTCTCTAGACTGTTGCCAGCCGCTTCAAATGAGATATCAGGCATGTCGTCTGGGATGCCCAATTGTTTGGCATCGGGCAAGCGCATGAGGCTGTCGCGGAAGGCAAAATGTTGCGTTTTGGGGGTGTCGTGACCGGCTGTAGCTAAGACTGCAATGACCGAAATGCAGTCCGACCAAATGGGGGCGAGCTGCTCGTGCGCGACTTTGACAGCGTCTTCGGGCGATCGCGTTTGCGCCCGCCAGCGACTCGTGACGATCGTTTGAATGGCAAATTCTGAAAGGGAAACGCGATCGTCGGCGCGAATGAGCTGGTCGATCGCAGTCCACACCCGATCGCGCATCTCGGGAGCGATCGCGCGTAAGGCGGGCGTGGCGAAGTCAAGCAGGGGGAGGCGATCGCGCGGAGCGAGGGTATCCAGTTGGGGGGCGAGATACTGGGTGCGGGTCAGGACTTCAGGGGTAGTGGCCGATCGCAACAGATTCCACTGGCGATCGCGCACGAGAGCTTCGCGCGCCAACAGCAATCCGAAGACAATCGCAATGCTGCCAGCGCGATCGGTCGCAGCCGCGTGCAGGTCTTCCGGTAAGCGCGCCAGAAAGGCTCGGGCAAATTTCAAATGCTGCGGCGACATCGTGCCGACTTCATCCGCGAGGCGATCGGCATCGGGGGCAAATGAAGGCGGAGCTGCCATTGATACGCCCGACTCGGGTGCTGCAAACGATCGCGAGTCTGCGGCAAGGTCTGAGGGTGAAGCGGGCGATCGCAAGTCTTTCACAGTCACGCCGAGGCGTTGAATGCGCTGTTTGAGAGGAGGATGAGTGGCAAATACCGAAGACAGTTGACTGACAGCGTTTCCGAAAAATAGATGGCTGGCCGCCTCCGCTTGAGGAGATGCGATTTTCGACCCTTCACTCAATCCACCAATTTTCATTAAGGCTCCAGCTAACCCATTGGGATTGCGGGTGAACTGAACGGCAGAAGCATCAGCTAAAAATTCGCGCTGCCGCGAGACCGCACTTTTAATCGCTCTGCCGCAGAAAAGACCGATGCTACCGATGACCATCATGGACAGTCCAGCCAAAAAGATGGCAAGACGACTGCGCCCTCCTCCTTCGCCGCGATCGCGGCTGTGAGAATACCTGCGTCCTCCCCCCAAATAATACGTACTGCGAAAGATAAAATTCCCAATCAAATAGATCGACAAAATGCCCTGCAACACTCCCATCAAGCGGATGTTGAGCCGCATATCGCCGTTCAAAATGTGGCTGAATTCGTGGGCGATGACTCCTTGCAATTCGTCTCGATTGAGGCGTTCGATGCACCCTCTCGTGACCCCAATTGCAGCATCGCCAGCCGAATATCCAGCCGCAAAAGCGTTAATGCCGAGTTCCTCATCCATGACGTAGACCTGCGGCACGGGAACGCCGGAGGCGATCGCCATTTCAGAAATGACGTTGAGCAGGCGTTGCTCGTCGGGATCGTCCGTATTGAGTTCGACACAACGACCGCCCAAACTCTCGGCCACCACCCATCCCCCTTGGCGCAGTTGCCACGTTTTCGTGATGGTGCCGAAACCAACGATACCCAGAACGGCGATCGCGATGAGACCGAACAGTTCCGGCTGCCAAATGGAAGTCACCCAGCCCGGTTCGGCAATAGCCGCGATGACCAAAGCTGCGCCGTAAAACGCCACGATCGTGAAGGCGATCGACAGGATAAATAGGACAACCAATTGGGTTGTATTTTGACGAGCTTTGTCTTGATGCTCGAAGAAATTCACGGAATGTCCCCCGCTTCGAGCTTATTCAAACGATACTTGCGGCACCTCTTTGACCTCAGGAGCCGACTCTTCTAAAAGTTCGGCGTGAAAAAACTGACCGAATCCAGCGACTAAATTGCTGGGAAACACTTGGCGCTGCGTGTTGTAAAGGGTGACGGCATCGTTGAAGGCTTGCCGGGAAAAAGCGATGCGGTTTTCGGTCGATTGCAGCTCTTCCATTAACTGCGACATCGAGCGATCGGCTTTCAAGTCGGGATACGACTCCGAGAGCGCAAATAGACGACCTAGCGATCCTGTCAAAACCGCTTCGGCTTCATTCACTTGACGAACGGCCTGCGGATCGCCGGGGGCAGAAGCAGCGCGACTGCTAGCAGAAACGGCACCGTTGCGGGCCGCAATGACCGCTTCAAGGGTTTCGCGCTCGTGCTTCATGTAACCCTTGACGGTCTGTACTAGGTTTGGAATCAGGTCGTGACGGCGGCGCAACTGCACGTCAATTTGAGCGTAAGCATTTTGATAGCGATTTTTAAGTTCGACCAGACGGTTGTAGGCACCAATCAGCAAAATTGCAACTCCAATCAGCAAGGCGAGAAAAATGAATCCACCAATCACGATCGCGCTCCCAATAGCAATAATTCGTTTGCGATCGCCTGCTGCTGCACTATTGCTCTTGACGTTTTAGTTAGGACATGGAGATCCTGACTGCGCCTGGGTTCAGGGTAGCTAAAACGTCTTAAGCAGCTTGCAGGCTGCCACTACCCATAAAAAAGACCGCCGCAGCACGCGACAGTCTTACCGTACCCAAATTTTTTCTGGAACGAGCTAGACCCGAGGAGTGGGGCGGGTGAGTACAGCCCCGACCTCGCTGGAGAGCTTGGCGAGTTGGAAAATGCCCCACCCCTCGAAGCGGGGTCTAGTTGTAGGAGCGATAGAGGGCAGCAGCCATAGCGGTGGTCGCCATACCCCGTTCGCCATTGCCCAGTTGCTTGTTCGCGCCCGCTTCGCTAAGCGCAGGGCCGATAATTGCGATCGCGGCGATCGCGAGGGAAATGGGGAGCATCTTGGCGGCGATCCACATGGCTGAACTTCTCAATCACGTCCATGAGTCAACTGTAAAAAGCAGCGACAGAGACGGGGGCTGGGTTGAGAGCAAAGCCAGAAGCAGCTTGACGCAGATCTCAATGGCGCATCCGCGCAACCGTTCGGGAGCGAAGCCGCTCGTTGTTCTAGAACGCTTGCCGAGTCGAAAGTCTAGGCTTCGCCAGCGATCGCAGAGTCGAGAGTTTCGCTCAGCTTTTCGTAAGTGGTCGCGCCAATAATGGAGTCCACCATTTCGCCTGCTTTGAAATAGAGCACAGCCGGAACGCCGCGAATGCCGAGCTTTTTGGGAATATCGCGATCGTCGTCAATATCGAACTTCACCACCTTGGCCGTGTCGGCATACTCTTCCGACAGGCGATCGATCAGGGGCGCAACCAATTTGCAAGGCCCACACCACGATGCCGTGAAGTCGATGACAACCACTTTCTCCTCAGTTTTGAGACCGGAAAAGTCAGTGGCTTTGATGTACTCAGCTCCCATGTTTTGCCTCTTTGCGCTTCGCGCGCGGATAGTGCGATCGCCATCGCGTTCGTCGGTTAAGTTGAACCCCAAAGTTCCAGCCAAAACTCGAAGTTTAGGTCGAACCCTGACAGTTCGATTAGAATCTGACCGAAATCGAACTCGAAAACTGTTTTCTAAAACGTTCGGGCACCCGAATTGTAACATCCCTGCTCGTAACATCCCCAATAGATGACGAACTGAAATGATGGCTATGGGGCGAGATGGTGCTGCGCGTGACGAGATGGCTGCAGCGAAATAACGGGGAGAGAGTGTAATCTACGCAACATTCGGCGTGTTTTCGCGGATGGCTGAATTGAGGAGGTGGGTAAAGTTGGCGGTACGCGGAATCGTCGGTATGCCGCTCGACGTTCGAGACACCCGAAGAATTCTGCGCGATCGCGGTGTTGGAGGGAGAGCCATGACGGTGTTGGCAAGTGCAGCAGACTTGTTGGAGCGTTATGCAGCGGGGGCGCGCGAATTTCCAGACAGTAATTTAGCTGACGCTCACCTGCAACGCGCGATCCTCGATCGCGCCATCTTCGTTGGAGCCAATCTTAGAGGCGCTCAGCTAACTCGTGCCAGCCTGCAAAAAGCCGTGTTGAGAAATGCCGCCCTGGAGCGTGCCGATCTCACGCGGGCGGATTTGCGATTGGCGGTGCTCAATGGAGCCAATCTTCAGAACGCCAATTTGGAAGCGGCGACGTTGCCCGATGCTGTGCTGAAGACTGCTCAGCTCAGCGGCACGAACTTGAGCGAAGCTGACCTGCGCAGTACGGATTTGCGGGAGTCGAATCTTTCGGGGGCGCGCATGGAGCGGGCTTGTCTGCGAGGCGCACATCTAAGTGGAGCCGATTTGCAGCGAGCTGATTTACAGGGGGCGGATTTGGGGGCAGCGTCCGTGGTGGGAGTAAATTTTGACGGTGCGAATCTGTGCGGCGCGGATTTGCGCTGTCGGATGATGTTGTACGCGACGTTCCATGAAGCGCGTTACGATCGCGCCACGCAGTTCCCCAGCGGCTTCGATCCCGAGAGTGCTGGCATGACGTTGGTGGGAACCGATGAGGAACGAGATTCCGGCGCGTTGGCTGTCAATTAAGTCGGCGATCGCGCTTGCAGCAGCATCACCGGATTGAGCGGCGACCAGCGAGTGGCCTGAACGATAGGGACGGCGCGCGAAAGATTAACTTGCATCAGCCGCACGTCCCATCCCTCCGCGTTGAGCCAGGTTTGAGCCTGCATGCAGGCTTCCAGCGTGGCGAAGTGACCGACCAGAACGCCTCCAGGCGCTAGCCGTGCCGTTCCCTGCTCCAGAATCTCGACGATGTCTGCGCCGCCGCCGCCGAGAACGATGCGATCGGGTTGGGGTAAATCTTGAAAGCACTCGGGTGCGCGTCTGGAGATCGCC
>JBCBTL010000236.1:0-5059 GCA_039818705.1 Cyanobacteria bacterium J06639_1 | reverse complement strand
ATGCTGCTGTTGAAAATAAACGTATCCTGACTGACCACGCCGAGATGCGATCGCCAACTTTCTAAATCGAACTCGCGCATGTCGACGCCGTCGAAGCGAATTGCCCCTGCCGTTGGGTCGTACAGCCCGATGAGCAAATCGGCTAGCGAAGACTTGCCCGCGCCCGACCCACCCACGAGAGCAGTCATCGTGCCGCGCTTCATCCGAAACGACACCTCTTTTAGGACTTCATCATCGTCCGGGTTGTAACGCAGGCTGACGCGATCGAACTCGATTTCGTCGCGAACGGCAGCAAACGCATTGCCCCCCAAACGGGTGAAGGTTTTGTCTTCAGGCGCGAGGATAGCGTTGAGACGTTCGAGTTGACCGATATTGTCGGCCAGACGGTTGCTGGTGCTGCTGATCGACTGCACCTGCGTGGACAAACGGTTGAGGGCGGCAATAAAGGTAATGAGCGCGGGCAGAACGAGCTGGGCTTCCCCATCGAGTAGGAAAAATCCAGCGATCAACAAACCGCCGATGGCCGTCACCGACATGATGTCGCTCACCGGCGGCAGCGTGCTCAGCAGCCGCGTCTGTCGTTCCAGCAGCGGCACGAGCTTCTGCAAAATGCGGCGCATGTGCTGCAGGGTGGCACGCTGACGCGCGAAGGTATGAATGACGCGCAACGCCTGAATGCTTTCGATCAGTTGCTTGGACACGTCAACGCGCTTGGTTGTCAGTCGCTTGGACGTACGGCGAATGCGGGGCATGAGCTGACTTTGCACGATCGCCACGCCGCCAGCCAACAGAATCGCCACAGCCGATAACGGTATCGAAATAGAAACCACGACGGCAATATAGGCAAAAATCGTCAGCATATTTACCAGCAGGCTGTTCCACAGCGTAATTTGCACCTTGACGGTGCCGCCGGCTGTCGTTACGTAGCTCGATAAGTCGCCCACTTTATACCGACTGGAACAGGGAAAACTAAGCGATAAAATCTGCGCGAAGACGCGTTCGATCATCTGCACCTGGACTCGCGCGGCGAGGTAGCCCGAAGCCACCATCGACATGAAACGGAACCCGCTACGAGCCACCTGTAAACCGATCGCGCTCAGAATCAGAAAGACAAACAGCTCGCCGCGCTCCATGCCTGACAGAAACGCGTAAATGGGAGGAAACGCGGTAATGCGGTTGTTTTGGAAATCGGGCAGGCGATCGCTTCCGAGCACGCTGAGCGCGCCGAAAATAATACCGAAGGTACTCCCCTCAAAAAACACCGAGAATAGGGAGCTATTAAACGACAACAGCACCAGCCAGCGGTTGCGACTGACGGTGGCAAGAATGACTCGGTAAGCCGGGCTCGTCACCCGATCGGAAAGGAGGCGTTTGAGACGTTTCAGTAGGCTCATGAATCATTCCGCAGGTCAGCAGCAGCTTAGCAAGTTCTTTCCGCAACCGTCGATTTAGCTCGCATACGGAGCTTCTGAGCCAGAATACCGTGAGATGGAAACCTCCCGACGCTACGGCCATGACACCCCCTCCCTCCAATTCTGCGCCCGATACCTCGCTCTCGGGGGTAACGCTCGTGCCGACTGCGCCCGCTGGGTTTCGAGCAGGCTTCGTGGCTTTAGTGGGTCGCCCGAACGTCGGGAAATCAACCCTGCTGAATGCGCTGGTGGGTCAAAAAATCGCGATTACGTCTGCGACCGCGCAAACCACGCGCAATCGCTTGCAGGGGGTTTTAACCCTGCCCCACGCCCAAATGATTTGGGTCGATACTCCTGGCATTCACAAACCTCACCATCGCCTAGGTGAAGTGTTGGTGCAAACCGCCCGCGCCGCCATCCAGGATGTCGATGTCGTGGCGCTAGTGGTGGACGGATCGGTTCCTGCGGGGAAAGGCGATCGCTTTATCGCCAATCTCATCAGCCCCGAGACTCCGGTGCTGATCTGTCGCAACAAGCAGGATTTGATCGACGGCGATCGCGACGACCTCGAAGCCAGCTACCGCGACATGCTGCCGCGCGCCCCCCAGGTGGGCGTGTCTGCCCTACAAGAAAAGACTCTCCCGCCGATGCTGCACGCGATCGCCGATTTACTCCCGGTGGGGCCTTACTACTACCCGCCTGATGCCGTGACCGATCGCCCCGAGCGGTTCATTATGGGGGAGCTGATTCGCGAGCAAGTGTTGCATCACACGCGGGACGAGGTGCCCCATGCAGTGGCGATCGCGGTGGAGAGCGTCGCGGAATCGGAGAAGCTCACCCGCATTCGCGCCACCATTACCGTAGAACGCGCCTCGCAAAAAGGCATCGTCATCGGCAAAGGAGGGGCAATGCTGAAAACGATCGGCAGTGCTGCCCGCCGCCAGATTCAAAAGCTGATTGCGGGCAAAGTTTACCTAGAGCTGTTCGTGCGGGTGCGTCCGCGCTGGCGGCAGTCTCAGTCCATGCTCGAAGAGTTCGGCTATCGCGTCGAAAAAGACTGACTCCACCCGATCTAACCCGAGCGCTGTCGGATCGGACTAGGACTGAGCGATCGCCGCTGCCGGAGTTGGAGTTTCGGACTGAACGAGCTGACGTACGCGATCGGCAATGCCAGCACTCGTCAAGCCCAACTCGCCCAGCGCTTCCTGGGGAGCGGCGTGATCGACCAGGATATCGGGAACGCCCAGACGGGTCACGGGCACGGTAATGCCAGCATCGGCAAGCATTTCCAAGACTGCGGAGCCGAAACCACCCATCACGCAGCCTTCTTCCACGGTGACGACGCGACCGATTTGCCGAGCCAGGGGCTGAATCAGTTCGGTGTCGAGGGGCTTGAGGAAGCGCGCGTTGACCACCGTGGCGGAAATGCCGTGTTCGGTCAAGATTTCGGCGGCGTGCAGGGATGGATGCACCATCGTGCCGTAAGCGACGATCAGCACGTCATCGCCGGAACGCAACAGCTCGCCTTTGCCGATGGGGAGAGGCTGCCAGCCTTCCTCTGCGAGAGGAACGCCGACGCCGCTGCCGCGCGGGTAGCGCACCGCGATCGGGCCATCTTCGTATTCCACGCCCGTGACGACCATGCGCTGCAGTTCGGCTTCGTCTTTAGGAGCCATCAGCACCATGTTGGGGATGCAGCGCAGGTAGGCCATGTCGTAAGCCCCCTGGTGGGTGGGGCCGTCGGCACCGACGATACCAGCGCGATCGAGGCAGAAGAACACGGGTAGGTTTTGAATGCAAACGTCGTGCACGATTTGGTCGAACGCGCGTTGCAGGAAAGTCGAGTAAATGGCCGCAACGGGGCGCAATCCTTCGCAAGCCAGACCTGCGGCTAGAGTGACAGCGTGTTGTTCGGCAATGCCGACATCAATGAACTGATCGGGCACTTTTTCCTGCAGCTTCACCAGCGCAGTTCCGGTCGCCATCGCAGCCGTAATGCCGATGATGCGGCTGTCGTTTTCGGCCAGTTTGGTCAAAGTGTGGGCGAAAACTTTGGCGTAGTTGGGGGGCTTAGGCGTAGTGGAGGGCTTGGGTTTTCCCGTTGCCAGGTTGAAGCTGTTTTGGGCGTGATAGCCAACCTGTTCTTGCTCGGCGATCGAGTAGCCTTTGCCTTTGGTGGTGGCGACGTGGACGAGGACGGGGCCGCGAATGCCTTTGATGAGTTTGAATACGTCCAGCAGTTCGGACAAATTGTGGCCGTCTACGGGGCCGACGTAGGTGAAGCCTAGCTCCTCGAAAATGATCCCGACTTTGTTGTTCTGCACCGCCGTGACCAGCTTCATGCTCTCTTTCATCCGCTCGATTTCGGGGCCGAGGTTGGAGCCGACGAGAGGTAAATTTTTGAGCTGTTCTTCCAGGCTGTCAGTGATGAACTGCACGGGAGGACTGAGGCGCAGTTGATTGAGGTAGCGCGGCATTGCCCCGACGTTGGGGGAGATTGACATGCCGTTGTCGTTCAAGATCACGACCAAGTCGGTTTCGGGCAGGTGACCGGCGTGATTGATCGCTTCGTAGGCCATGCCGCCTGTGAGCGCGCCGTCGCCGATGATGGCGTTGACGCGGAAGTTTTCTCCTTTCGCATCGCGAGCCAGCGCCATTCCCAGGGCAGCGGAAATGCTAGTGGAGGCGTGACCGGCACCGAAGTGATCGAAGGGGCTTTCGCAGCGTTTGAGGTAGCCCGCGATACCGTCTTTTTGGCGCAAGGTGTGAAAGCGCTCGAAACGACCCGTCAGCAGCTTGTGGGGATAGGCTTGGTGGCCGACATCCCAAATCGCCTTGTCGCGATCGAGATCGAGGGTTTTATACAGTGCCAGCGTCAGTTCGACCACACCCAACCCAGGCCCCAGGTGACCGCCGGTGGCAGCAACCGTTTGCAGGTGTTTTTCGCGAATCTGCCGAGCCAGGTTGCGCAAATCCGCAATGCTGAGATCGTGCAATTGGTTGGGATGGGTGATATCGCTCAGTTGCATGGCACGAGGAGGAATCGGATTATTTCACACTATACCGGGATCGGCTAGCGTCAAATGGTCGGTAAAGTTGTATTTCCGTGCGGAAATCTCCCTACCTCTCGCGATCGCCTTTCTTCTCACAGAGGTCATATCGCAGACGAATGACCCTCCGCCCCTCGCACGCATCTCTTTTCACCCCAAAGATTTTCACTCCAAAGATTTTCACCCCAAAGAATTTCACCCCAGAAATATCTTTGTCTGCGCGAAGACAGGTCGCTTGTCAGCTCTCGTACAAAAACTTAGCGACGCGATCGCCCATACTCTGCGCTCGCTCCACGCAAGCGCCCAAGGCCACTCCGTCTACATAGTTCGCACAAATAAAGAGTCCTGGGAATGCAGCCAAGCGGGTGTCTAATCGAGCCATGCGATCGCGATGACCCAGCGTCGGCTGCGGAATCGCCCGCTCCCAGCGCTTGACCCCCAACACCTCTGGCTCGACTTGGCGCGTCAGCAGCGTGCGGCTGAGATCGCGATGGACGGCTTCGGCGAGTTCGGCATCGCTGCAATCGGCGGCTGCGGGATCGAGCGAGCCGCCGATGTAGCTGAGCAGGCAGTGATAGCCCTCCGGCGCGCGACCGG
>JBCBTL010000235.1:0-5063 GCA_039818705.1 Cyanobacteria bacterium J06639_1 | reverse complement strand
ACCATCGCCGCCGCTCGCGGTGCTTTCGACCTGGATTGACCCGCTGTTTCAATCCAGAAGCGCTGGCGTTGAAATGGGTAGGTGGGCAATGGCAATCGCTGAGATGCGTAGGGCGCGTCAACCGCAGGCCAATTCATCGTCAGGCCGCGCGTGTAAAGATGCCCCAGACTGGACAGCACGCCTCGCCAGTCTGACTGTCCCGGTCGCAGACTGGGTAGCCAAAGTGCTTCGTTCTCGGGCAAGCAAAATCGTCCCATCCCTAGCAAAATCGGCTTCGGTCCCACTTCCAAAAACACGTCGTACCCGCGTTGGGCGAGAACGGCCATGCCATCGGCAAATCGCACGGGCTGGCGTACGTGGCGACACCAATAGCCGGACGTTGCCATATCAGCCCCTGCCATCGCACCCGTGAGATTCGAGACGATACCGAGCCGGGGCTGTGAGTACTTCACCTCACGAGCCACGCGCTCGAACTCCGCTAGCATCGGCTCCATCAGCGGCGAATGAAACGCATGGGACACGGCTAGGCGCTTCGCCTTCACTCCCTGCCCTTCCAAATGAGATATCAGCGTCTCTACCGCCGCTTCCGTTCCCGAGATCGTCGTACTCTTGGGGCCGTTGAGCGCCGCGATCGCCAGCTCGTCACCGCCCGCCACCGCCGCGATCGCCGCCGCGACTTCACTCTCAGATGCCATTAGAGCTGCCATTGCCCCACCGCTGGGCAACGCCTGCATCAGTCTCCCGCGCGCGGCAATCAGTTTGAGACCGTCTTCAAGATCGAACACCCCGGCCAAACAAGCAGCCGCGTATTCGCCGACGCTGTGACCCATCACAATCGAGGGCTTAATGCCCCACGACAGCCACAGTTGAGCTAGGGCGTACTCGATCGCGAATAGGGCGGGCTGCGTGTACGCCGTCTCGTTCAGCAGCGGCGACTCGTCTCCTTCTGCAAATATCACCGAGAGCAAAGGGTGCTCCAACTCGGTTGCCAGCAGGTCGTTACAGCGATCGAGAGCCTGTCGAAAAATGGGCTGCGTATCGTACAGCTCGCGACCCATATTGGCGTACTGCGAGCCTTGCCCCGTAAACAAAAACGCGATCTTCGCCCCTCGCCCCGACTCCACTTCGCCTCGCAGCACGTCGGGATTTGGATTGCTCGCAGCCAACCCCTCCAAGAGTTCGCGCGCTGCTGGCAACGTTGATGCCAATAAACCGACCCGGTGTGAGAAGTGAGATCGCCCACCATTGAGCGTTTGACAAACATCCGCCAGCTCGAGGTCGGGGCGAGCGGTCAGTGCCGCCGCCACCTGCCCTGCTACCTGCGCCAAAGCAGCGTCCGATTTAGCCGATAGCGCCAACAGATGCAGCGATCGCTGGTTGGCCGGCTCAGACACCGTGGGTGTCGGGGCTTCCTCTAGGACGAGATGGGCGTTGGTGCCGCTGATTCCGAACGAACTCAAGCCAGCCAAACGCGGCTGTTCGTCCGTTAGCCAAGGCGTCAGCTCTGTGGGTACGCGGGCAGGGCATTCATCCCAGCGAATGTGAGGATTGGGGGTTTCGAAATGAAGGTGAGGAGGAATCTGCTGGTGCTGCAGCGCCAAGATCGCCTTGATCAGCCCGGCCATGCCAGCCGCAGCCTCCAAATGACCGATATTGGTCTTCACCGATCCGACGTAAAACGGTTGCTGCGGCGATCGCCCCTCTCCCAGCACGGCAGACAAGGCTTCTAGCTCGATCGGATCGCCCAATGACGTACCCGTGCCGTGGGCTTCCACGTAGCCGATCGTGGCGGGTTCCACCCGAGCTGCTTCTAACGCTTGCCGTAAGAGAGCCTGTTGAGCCTGCCCGTTCGGGACGGTTAGGCCACTGCTGGGGCCGTCGTGATTGACCGCCGAACCGCGCACCATTGCCAGAATTCGATCGCCATCGTTGAGGGCGTCAGACAAGCGCTTACAGGCGATTGCGCCACAGCCTTCTCCACGACCGTATCCGTCAGCAGAAGCGTCGAAGGTTTTGCAGCGACCGTCTGGCGACAAGGCTCGCATGCCCGATAGGCCGACCGTAATTTCGGGCGAAAGGATAAGCTGCACCCCCGCCACCAGTGCCAGATCGCACTCGCGGTTGCGCAGGCTTTGAGCGGCCAAATGCACCGCCACTAAAGATGACGAACAGGCCGTATCGACCGCTAAGTTGGGGCCTTGCAGGCCGAGAATGTAAGACAACCGCCCTGACGCAAAACAAAATCCATTGCCTGTCGTGGCATACACGTCAGCCTCGGTGGGCTTGCCACCGTTGAGCTGCACCCGAGCAAAATAATCGTTCTGACCGATCCCTAAAAACGTCCCCGTGCGGGTGCCCGCCAGCCGACTCGGTGCCAGCCCGGCATTCTCCAGCGCTTCCCAGCACACCTCGAGCAGCAAGCGCTGCTGCGGATCCATACTCAGTGCTTCTCGCGGAGAAATTCCGAAAAATGAAGCATCGAAGCCATCAACGCGATCGAGAAACGCCCCCGATCGCGTGTAGATCTTCCCAGGGACATTGGGATCGGGATCGTAGTACTCGTTCACGTCCCAACGCTCTGAGGGGATCTCGCGCACGGCATCTCGCCCCTCCCGCAGCAGTTGCCAAAAGGCCTGCGGATCGTTCGCCCCTCCCGGAAAACGGCAGCCCATCCCGATGATGGCGATCGGCTCAGTCTTAGCCTGCTCTGCCGCCTCCAGCTTGGCAGCGGCCTCATTCAACGCCAGTAAAATGCGCTGCGATGAGGTCAGGGTGGACTTTGCCGAATCTGCCGTTTGGATCATTGCCTATTACTCGCTTAACAGCGCTTCAAGTCGGTTCAACTGAGCCTCGATGGATGCCTCTACGTCTTCCTCTGAAAGCTCTTCCACTTCCTCCACTCGTGCCGAACGTTGCTCGACAGCAACTCGCTCAACCGCCAACTCGTGGGAGAGGGCATCGGTCTCCCAGCCCATGACGCTTTCGGCCAAATACGTGGCCAAGGCGTCAATCGAGGGAGCTTCAAACGTCAAGGTTGCGGGAAGCGATCGCTCTAAGCCCGTCTCCAAGCGGTTTTTGAATTCCACCGCCATCAGCGAATCCATGCCCATTTCAAAGAACCCTAGCTGTGGATCGGGCGCTTGGGATTCGGGCAGTCGCAGCACGAGGGCGGCTTCTGCCTGCAAGTGAGCGACTAAGAGGTCGTGACGTTCGCTGGCTGGGGCCGCGCTCATTTCTTGCCATACTGCTTTCTGTGCGGCGATCGCCGTTTCCGACTGTGCATCTGATTCGATATCGCCCACCCAGTCCTGCAATAGCGGAGAGACGTGCCGCACAGCAGCCATACGAGAGCCAAAGATCGTCCAGTCGATTGGCAGTACTGCTGCTTGAGCTGCACCAGCATCCAAAATGTGGTCTAAAGCCCGCAGGCCGCGAGTTGCAGATATTAGTGTCAATCCCTGACTCGACCAGCGTTCCTGTTGCTCTCGATCGAGCGCTGCCGCCATGCCAGCCTGCTCCCAAGGCCCCCAATTAATGCTGGTGGCGGGCAATCCTCGCGATCGCCGATAGCAAGCTAAACCATCGAGAAAGGCATTGGCCGCAGCGTAGTTCCCCTGTCCCGGCGACCCCAGCAGTCCCGCCATCGACGAGAACAAGACAAAGAAGTCGAGAGGGCGATCGCCGAGGATGTCGTGCAGAATCCACGCACCTGTCATCTTCGGAGACATGACCCGTGCGAAACGCTCCCAAGACATCTGCTGCAAGATGCCATCATCCAACAAACCCGCCGCGTGAACGATACCCCGCACCGGCGACATGGAGGCTTCAATCTCTGCGAGAACCTCTGCCATGCGCTCGCCATCGGCTACGTCGGCCTGAAAGACTCGTACGCGCACTCCCCGTGCTTCCAAACGCGCGATCGCGTCTCGCGCTGCATCGGAAGGACTGCGGCGACCGGTCAGCGCTAAACTCCTAGCCCCCCGCCGAGTCAGCCAAGCTGCAATCTCCAAGCCCAACGCTCCGAGACCTCCCGTCACCCAGTACGTGGCATCGGGCTGCAAGGATTCGGTAGGCAGCGCCGCCGCATCGAACGACGTGTCGGCCACCAAGCGAGCGACGTAGCGTTCTCCATCGCGCCAGGCCAAGGCATCTTCAGTGCGATCGCCCGTGATTTCAGTTAGCAAGATATCCGCTTCGCGGGCGGCCGCAGGCGCTAATCCAGCGCCCGGAGCCAAATCCACCATGCCACCCCAGAGGTCGGGATGTTCCCACGCTACGACTTTGCCTAAGCCCCATACCGGCGTTTGAGCCACGCCGACCTCAGTTCCTGAAATCGCAGCAGCACCTCGCGTCACCATCCAAAGCAGAGGCGATCGATCCTGTGCGAGACCGGTCAGAGCTTGCACCAGATGCAGCCCGCCCGCACATCCGAGTGCCTGCGCCCGTTCCAAACCGGCGCGGTCGAGGTCAGCCTCAGAAGAGGCGTCGAGACTCCACAAGTGAATCGCGCCTCGAACTGGATGCTCGAACTTCGCAGCCTCTCCTGCAAACCACTTCGCCACTTCCTGCGCAGACGTGGGGTCGAGGAACTGGGCATCCGCGTCGCCGAGAGGGCTGTCGCTGCTGGTGCCATTGCTGCCGTGACTATCCGTCCGGGCGTAGGCGATCGCACAGGCATGCCCCTGACGGCGGAGCGTCTCCGCCAGAGCTCGTCCCACGCCACCGCGATCTGCCAAAATCAGCCAGCCCCCCAGCTCGTCCGCAGGAACTGCCGCCTCAGGACGCGGCTGCAATTGCCAATCCAACCGATACAGCCACTCGCCAACAGCCGCAGCATCCACGTGCTGCTGGTGACGCTCGACGAGAACGCCCAGCACTTTAGGCAGTGCCGCAGCTTCAGCATCAGAAAAGCGATCGGCATCTTCCAAAAGGAGCCTCAGTTTGGTCGCATCCCCCTGATGGAGCAGCTCCAACACTGGCGACAGAGCCGAGAGGGAACGAGAGTCATCATTCGATTGGCTTATTGCAGGCTCGGCACCAGGCGCATCTGGCCAATATCGCTC
>JBCBTL010000234.1:0-5081 GCA_039818705.1 Cyanobacteria bacterium J06639_1 | reverse complement strand
GGATTAGGAGGTTTTCCGCATGTTTCGCAGAATTTTGGTAGCCCTCGACCGCTCCGATATGGCCGAACGAGTGTTGGAAGAGGCGATCGCAATGGCAAAAGCTACAGGCGGAACGCTGATGCTCACTCACGTCTTATCTGACGACGACGACGGCGCACCGCCCCCGATGGCGATGGCTCCCGGACTCGATTACTACTGGAACAATCAAGAGTTCTACGACAATTACCGTCGCCAGTGGGCGGAATACGTCGAAACCTGCGTCGAACAGCTCCAGTGGCAAGCCGCTCAAGCCCGAGGCGCGAGTGTAGATGCCGAATACACCCAGCAAAGCGGCAGCCCTGGACGCGCCATTTGCAACCTCGCCCGCACTTGGGAAGCAGACTTAATTCTGATGGGTCGGCGGGGACGCAAAGGCTTGAGCGAATTTCTATTAGGCAGCGTCAGTAACTACGTCATGCACCACGCCCCCTGCGCTGTCCTGATGATCAACCCGCAGCCTGTTTCTGTTTCCCCAGAGGCGATCGCCAGCAAAAACGGCACCAGCGAAAAAGTAAGAAACGCGACAGTTGCAACGCGATAATCCTCACGTCCTGACCTCCGTGTTCTCTGACACACAATAGAGAAGAGGGACTCAGAGCGCGAGAGGTGTAGACATGTCGATGGGAACCTGCAAAGTCTGTGGGGCTTGGACAGTGATGGAGGCAGATACCTGCCATAGCTGCGGGTTCTCGCCCCAAGGACGCAAGCGATCGCCTATCTACACCTGGACGGCACTTATCCTCGCCGCGACGTTTGCCCTCGCGCTCGTTAGTGGTGCGTGGCACTCCATTAGCAAAAGCTCCCCGCGCCGACTGCCCCCCGAACCACCGGCACAGCAGGCGTGAAGCGATCGCGTTGCTTCTTTCTTTGTCAGCTCTTTATTTCTTCTCTTTCTGCCAGGGCCACTTCGTCCCCATCTCGGTTGCGGCAGAGACGAGCAAATAGAGGACGAGAGCGATCGCACTGACCAAGAAGATGGGGAGATCGTCGGGCATGAGGAGGCTCCGGGGAGGGCGATCGCGCTGCCTGCCCCCGCATGAGGTGACAGGACTCTCAGTTTCGAGTTAAGATTACTTAACATTAATCAAAAACCGTTTCACCAGGATCGCTATCCTAGTTGTACCGCCGTAGCCAAAGGGACTGTCACTCGTGAATAAAAAGTGGAGAAACGTTGGTCTCTACACATTGCTTGCCATCGTTGTCATTTCTTTAGTGACTACCATCGTCACGCCAAATCAATCGGCGACTCGTCGGGAGATGAGCTACACCGAACTCTTCCGCGAGATCGAGCAGGATCGCGTCACGGACGTTGCCATTAGGGACGGCGGTCGGCTGGCTGTGGCAACGCTGATAGATGCCGAAGCGGGCGGCGCGAAAGTTTACGTCAACATGCTGCCCAGCAACCTACCCGAGCTGGTCGACGTTTTAGATGCCAAAAACGGCGAGCTGGAGAAAGAGAACCAGATTTCGTTCGACATTCGTCCGATCGAAACGGGTGGCAATCCTCTACTTCAAATTGCCAGCACTCTGCTATTCCCTCTGCTCATCCTGGCTGGCTTGTTTTTCCTACTGCGTCGCGCTCAGGCCGGACCAGGCAATCAGGCGATGAATTTCGGCAAGTCGAAAGCGCGCGTGCAGATGGAGCCGAAAACTCAGATCACGTTCAGCGACGTAGCCGGCATTGAGCAGGCCAAGCTGGAGCTGGCTGAGGTGGTGGACTTCCTCAAAAATTCCGAGCGCTTCACGATTGTTGGCGCGAAGATTCCTCGCGGCGTGCTGCTGGTTGGCCCTCCAGGTACGGGTAAGACCCTCTTGGCTCGCGCGGTTGCTGGCGAAGCTGGCGTTCCTTTCTTCTCCATCTCGGGTTCTGAATTTGTCGAGATGTTTGTGGGTGTGGGTGCGTCCCGCGTGCGCGACCTGTTCGAGCAAGCAAAGCAGAACGCTCCTTGCATCGTGTTCATCGACGAGATCGACGCGGTCGGTCGTCAGCGCGGTGCTGGCTTGGGCGGCGGCAACGACGAGCGCGAGCAAACCCTAAATCAGTTGCTCACTGAGATGGACGGATTCGAGGGTAATTCCGGCATCATCGTGATTGCGGCGACCAACCGTCCCGACGTGCTGGACTCGGCACTGTTGCGTCCCGGTCGTTTCGATCGCCAAGTCACCGTCGATCGTCCCGACTACTCTGGTCGCTCCGAAATCCTGCGCGTTCACGCTCGTGGCAAGACCCTTAGCAAAGATGTCGATCTGGAGAAGATCGCGCGCCGCACGCCTGGGTTCACGGGTGCGGATTTAGCGAACTTGCTGAATGAGGCTGCGATTCTGGCAGCGCGTCGGAATTTAACTGAAATCTCGATGGACGAGATTAACGATTCGGTTGATCGCGTATTGGTTGGCCCTGAGAAGAAAGACCGGTTGATGAGCGAGCATCGCAAGCGTTTGGTGGCTTATCACGAAGGAGGTCATGCAGTGGTGGGCGCGCTCGTCCCCGACTACGACCCCGTACAGAAGATTACAATCATTCCTCGCGGTCGCGCTGGCGGTTTGACTTGGTTCATGCCCAGTGATGACGATGTCGGTTTGCAGTCCCGCGCCTACATGGAAAACCAGATGGCTGTAGCGTTGGGCGGTCGCGTCGCTGAAGAACTGATCTTCGGCGAATCAGAGGTGACCACAGGAGCCTCTAGCGATCTCCAGCAGGTTACGCGGATCGCTCGCAACATGGTGACTCGCTTCGGCATGAGTCCTCGACTCGGGAATGTGGCGCTAGGTAAGGCTTCTGGCAATCCCTTCTTAGGTCGCGATTTGTCCAGCGAGCGCGATTTCTCGGAAGAGACGGCTGCAATCATCGATGAAGAGGTGAAGACCTTAGTTGATCGCGCTTACAGCAAGACTCGCCTGATTTTGGAGAGCAACCGATCTTTACTCGATCGCCTCGCTGAGCAACTGATGGAAACGGAAACCGTCGATGGCGACGAGTTCCAGAAAATGATCGACGAGAGCGATGTGGTGATGGCTCCCCCCGAGACAGGTGGAGACGAGCCTTTGGCAACCCCGGTTGAGTGGGCGGCTAGTTCGGCGAACTAAGCGCTGAAAACAACGACTTCATTGGAGAGGGCAGGGGAGTTTCGGCTTCCCTGTCTTTTTATGACGCCGATCTTGATTTTGAGACTTTGTGTTGAGAGGTTGAGTGGGGTTAGTCCTCGTCTTCCTCGTCGCGATCGCGGGAGGGGCGATAGGCATACGATGGGCGGGGAGTTTTGCAGATTTCAGCTTGGATTGAGTCTAAGTCGATGTAGCGATCGGCGACGTTGATGAGCTGGTCGCTGGTCATCGATCGCAAGCTGACCACTTCGGTACGAGCGCCTTTGTAGCTGGCCGTATTGACGGCGTAGGCTAAGTCGCCATCGCCGCTCACTAAGATGGCCGTGTCGTAGGCGGGTAGGAGGGTCAACATATCGACAGCGATTTCGACATCTAAATTGGCTTTTTTGGAGCCGTCGGGCAGTTGAACGAGATCTTTAGAGACGACGCGATAGCCGTTGCGACGCATCCAAAGCAGAAAACCCTGCTGTTTTTCGTTGTTGGGATCGACTCCTGTATAAAAAAAAGCGCGCAACAGGCGCGATCCGGAGGTGAGGCGGTAGAGCAGCTTCGTGTAGTCGATTTCAATGCCCAGTTGCAGCGCAGCATAGAACAGATTCGACCCGTCAATAAAGATCGCTACGCGACCTCGATTTTCGAGCACTTGCTCGGGCGTGAGGCCCGGGCCAGAGTCTAGAGATAACATTGGGACGCAACCTCAAAATCTTAAAAAAGCGGACGTAAAGAAGGGTTTTCAAAAAAAATTATGGCTGGTATCCAACAGCGATCGCCGCGATCGAAAAATCCCACTCAGTATGCCCCGAGTCTGACGGTCTGCCCAGTCCGTGTCTGTTCGATCTAGACGGTTTCGAGTCTTTGAAAGACAGGTTTAGGAAGCTGAGACAGCTTTCCAGAGGGGAGAAGTCCCCACTCAGTCAAAGACCAAGACAGCTCGCGAGTGTGACCGTAGGAGTAACCCAACTGCTGCAAAATCGTCAGACTGAGGTGCGGAATGAGGGGAGATAGGAGAATTGTAGCAATACGAACGGATTCGAGAACTTCATACAAGATGCCTTCTACTGCATCCTGTTCCCCCTGTTTGAACTTCGTCCAGGGGGCTTCGGTGTCGAGAAATTTATTGCTGGCGCGGATAAGTTCGAAGGCGATATCGCCCGCTTTTTGAAAGTTATAGCGATCGTAAGCCGCGGCCACGCGCTCGGGCAAAGTGGCTGCGATCGCCCTCAGGGGACGATCTGGGGCGATCTCGACTTGGGGAACTTCATATCCGCAATATTTTTTCAACATATTTAGCGTGCGGTTGAGCAAGTTCCCGAGATCGTTGGCCAAATCGGCATTTACAACTTGTAAAAATCTCGCTTCGCTGAAATCTCCATCTTGACCGAACTCAATTTCTCGTAAGAAATAGTAACGAACGGCGTCGAGGGGAAAGCGATCGACGAGATCGTAAGGATCGAGGGTATTGCCTAAACTTTTCCCCATTTTTTTACCGTCTTTGGTCAGAAATCCGTGGCCGAAGACCTGCTGTGAAACGGGAACGCCTGCCGAAAGCTGCATGGCAGGCCAGTAAACGGCGTGGAATCGGAGAATATCTTTGCCGATCAGATGCAAATTCATCGGACCATCACTGCGCTATTCACCACACCCCCACCGAATGGCGCGACGAACCCAACTATTTCTTTCGCCTCTCCCGCTACCAAGAACAGCTCGAACAGCTCTATCGCGATCGCCCCGAGTTCATCCAGCCCGACTTTCGACGCAATGAAGTCCTAAACTTCGTCAAACAAGGCTTGCAAGACTTCTCGATCTCGCGCGCCAACGTGAGCTGGGGCATTCCCCTCCCCAACGACCCCGAACAAACCCTCTACGTCTGGTTCGACGCGCTGCTGGGGTACGTCACGGCACTGCTCGATCCCGATGAAGAACCCAGCCTAGAAAAC
>JBCBTL010000233.1:0-5100 GCA_039818705.1 Cyanobacteria bacterium J06639_1 | reverse complement strand
CCGCGTTGGTCGAAGGGGAGTTGGTCGATTTGGGTGAGGGTGTCGGCGAGGTCGCCGTCGGCGTTGAGGTCGATGCCCAGTTGAGGTTCATTGAGGTCGAGAGGGGCGGCATTGTTACCGGCGTCGAGGGCGGGCGAGCCAGGAATTAAGGCATGGGTGAGGGTGGAGCCGCCATTATCGCGAAGGACGGGGTCGAGGATATCGACGAGGGCGACGTTGATGCCATCGGAGGTGGCGTTGATATCGCTGGTGCCGGGAGTGAAGTTGAAAAAGGCGTCTGCGTTGGATTGCTCGCTATTGCCGAATAGGTTGTTAGCGTTGGCATTGATGATTGCAGGAAATTCGTTGAAGATTGAAACTCCATTGAGTTGCCCCACGTTGTCAGAAAGGATGCTGTTGGTCAATGTGGTAGTGGATACATCTAGGTTGGAGATCCCCGCGCCACGGACGCCAGCTCTATTTCCGAAAAGAGTGCTCTGGCTAATGGTTGTAGTGCTTTGTTCTCCGTTAGAAACCCCCCCGCCATTATTAGATGCCAAATTCCCAGAAAGCGTGCTTTGGCTGATGGCTAAGGTACTGCTATTGTTGAAAATCCCTCCACCAGCGAAAGCGGAATTTCCGGATAGAGTGCTCTGGCTAATGGTTGCGGTGCCGTAGCTGTTAAAAATCCCCCCGCCCAACTCCGGTGACGTATTCCCAGAGATGGTGCTCTGGCTAATGGTTGCGATGCCATAGTTTTCAAGCCCCCCGCCATTTTGATATTGAGTCGTATTCCCGGAGAGGGTGCTCTGTAGAATGGTTGCGGTGCCGAAGTTAGAAACCCCTCCTCCACTATTGACTGCCATATTCCCGGATAGAGTGCTCTGGATGATGGTTGCGGTGCCGACTAGGTTGAAAATCCCTCCTCCACTGCTAGCCGAATTCCCAGAGAGAGTGCTTTGGGTAATGGTTGCGGTGCCGTAACTGCTGAAAATCCCCCCGCCAATATCACGTGCCGAACTCCCAGAGAGAGTACTCTGGCTGAGCGTCAAGGATTCTCTGTTGAGGATGCCACCACCTGAAGCAGAACCCGATTGGCTACCATCAACGCTTCCTCCCGAAATAATTAACCTCGAGAGGATGACCTCGCTACTCACATTTCCATCGCCATCGTTGATATCGAACACCCGGCTTTGCTGGTTGGCATCCACCGTGATATCAGCCACCTCGTCTCCATCGACATCGCCATCAATCGTGACGCTTCTGACAATGTCTAACTGACTTCCCGCCAACGTAATCGTCTGACCTTGCAGGCTGCTGTCGAAGGTAATGATGCCCCCGTCAGCAATGGCTGCCAGAGCCTCCCGCAAACTAATTTCGCCATCTTCGATGCCGTCATTCTCGTCAGCAAGGGTATTAACTATCAGTTCCGCAGGAGGCGGAGTGGCCTCAAACGCTCCAATATCAGCTTGCAAACCGTCAACGCGAACGAACCCCTCTCCCCGCTGGTCGGTATTCAAATTCTCATCATTATTTCCCGTATCGATCGCGGGAGAATCGCGGACTAACGCATGGGTTTGAGTAGAGCCGCCGTTATCGGCCAAGTTCGTATCGAGAATGTCCGTTAACGCGTTATCGATCCCGTCCGAGGTGGTGTTGATATCGCTGACCCCAGGGGAAAAACCTACAAACGCCTGGGCATTCGACTGACCGCCATGACCGAACAAATTTTGACTATTGGCCGTCAAGGAGCCGGAATTGTAAATTTCATTTCCACTCGAAGTCGCAGTGTTGCCGCTGATCAGGCTGCTACTGACGATAACTGTGCTGCCCGCAAAGCTCTGAATGCCACCGCCCGCATTTGCCGTGTTGCCAAAAAGCGTACTGTTGCGAATTTCAGTAACCGTATTTGAAGCAGCAGAAATGCCGCCCCCAGCGGTCGATGAAGAATTACCTGAGAGGGTGCTGTTGACGATCTCAAGCGAGCCTAAGTTGTTAATTCCTCCGCCCGAAGAGGTGGAACTATTGCCTGAGAGCGTACTGCTAACGAGCGTCAATGACGCGCCGCGCAAGTTAGCAATCCCCCCCGCCGAAAATGCGATGTTGTTGGAGACGCTACTGTTACTCAACGCTATAGATTCAGCATTGCGAATTCCCCCGCCAGAGCCATCACCTGCCAATACAGAGGTCGAGCCACGTGTTAGGGTCAGACCGTCGATCGCGACCTGACTGAGAACGCCAGCATCGCCATCGTCAATATTGAAGACTCAGCTTTGCAGGTTGGCATCGATGGTGACATTGCGAGTGTCGCCTGCGATGGTGAGCGATCGCTCGATCGACAATTCGCTGCCGTTTAGAACGATGGTTTGGTCTTGCAGAGAGCTATCGAAGGTGATGATGCCACCCTCGGCGATCGCCGCCAGGGCTTCCCGCAAACTAATCTCACCATCCTCGATGCCGTCATTTTCGTCCGCGAGGGTATTCACAACCAAACGGTCGTTCGTTTGAGAGCTGATGCTGGACTCCGAGACAACCGAAGCGATCGCGATAGGTGGGAGTTCTGGGCTACCCGAATCCGCGATTCCGGCTTGCTGAGCGGTCAGTGGGTCAGAGACTTGCATAGCACCTACTCCTGAAGAGTCACCTCATTAGGACAATTCACATCCAAAACGTATCGAAATTGACGATTCGAGCAGGCATGAAAAAGTCATATAAAGTCCGATCTTGAAGTCAGATCTTTGCCATTCCCAAGCGAAGCCCCCCAGGATTCCCTCTGAGGACATCGGCGATCGCCACTAGCCCCAAGCCACGAACACCTGATAGATGGTTTGGTATGCCAGAGAGACTCGTCCAGCATCACCCAAAACTGGATACAAGCACTTAAGGAGTATGGCAACAATTCGTGTCGCGAGTTCACTCCCACACACGCTACATCTAGAGCCAAGCCCGAATGTTGTTGATAAACTAACGCTATTCAGCCGGGCACGATCGCTACGAGTCACCCCTCAGATCGACCGGGTGAAGCCGTGTTGTTGAGGTGTAGGTCGTGAACCACTCCCGTTTCGTTGTTAGAGCGATCGCCAACGTCACCATGCGATCGCTGATGGCGACTGTCACCGGCAGTATCGTCGTCGTGGCGCTGCCGCACGTCGTTTGGTCTCAAACCCTAACCGCGCAAGAACTCGAATTCGAGAATCCCAACCCGCCACAGCCGAATGCTTGGCCGACAGATACCGCGGCGCCAGCAGTTCCCGCGCCGCAAGATGCGCCGTTCCCCACACAGCCTGCTTTCCCGAACGCGCCGTCCCAGTTCGAGGCTGAGTCTGCGCCCCCCATCCCGACGACCTATACCTACCAGCAGGATGGTTTTGACTCGCAGATCCCTGGCGGCATTACTCGCGGACTTTTACCCGCCGGAACGGTCGTCCCCGTGAGGGTTCACCGCCAGATGGTGTTTCCGTCTTATCAAGAACTCAACACCAGTTTGGTCGTAGCCGAGCACGTCACCAACGAGGCCGGACAGGTCATGATTCCTGCCGGAAGTCTGGTGTGGGGTAGATTCGAGCCGGTACGCGAAAAATCCGAAGAAACCATCGGCAGCTACCGCCGCCAGCGCAGCCGTATCGTGGGCAGTCGGTTCGTGGCCGATCGCATTGAAGTCCAGTCGGCTTCATACAGTCTTGCAGGGGAGTCCAGCTCGCAGCCATTGGGCACTGACCCGCGCGCGGATGTTGGCGATGTAGCGCTCAAAGGAGCGGGCTATGGGGCTGCGGGGGGCGTTGCCCTCGGCGTGTTGACGGGGGGCGTGGGCTTCATTCCGATGCTGCTAGCTGGAGGGTTTGGCGGCGCGGCGGCTGGAGTGACGAACGTCGATCGCGTGGTCAACATCGAACCCGACACCACGATGGACATGGTTCTGGCGGAAACGCTGGTTTTGAAGTGAGAGGCGCGATCGCCGGCAAGAACGCGGCGAACGCGTCTAAGTCATACTCATTTCGGCATAGTTTATGATGGGGGTAGTGATTATTCGTGCGATCGCGCTATGGCTCAGTTGATTCGGTCGTTAGAAGACGCATTTGCATACTGTCAGGACAACAACATGCGCCTGAGTCGGCAGCGTCGCTACATTTTGGAGCTGCTGTGGAACTCTCGCGAACACCTGTCGGCGCGCGAAATCTACGATCGCCTCAATCAAGACGATAAGCCTATCGGCCATACGTCGGTGTACCAGAATTTAGAGGCTCTCTCCAGCCAAGGCGCGATCGAGTGCGTCGAGCGTTCGGAAGGGCGGCGCTACGGCTGCCGCAATGACACCCACAGCCACGTCAATTGTCTGGAAAGCGATCGCATCGTGGACGTAGACGTAGAACTTCCCGAAGATCTCGTCCGACAGGTGGAAGCCGCTACGGGCATGACCATCCGTCAGTATCGAGTCGAGTTTTTCGGCGTTCCGAATGAAAGCGATCGCTAGGCCGAGTTTGGGAGCGATCGTAGCGAGCCGAGGGATTAGTCTTTAGCGATCGCCTATCACCTCAACCCGTCCGCGTCCGCCGTCTACTCGCACCCACTGCCCTTCGGTCAGTTTCTGAGTAGCGTTCGTCACGTTCATCACGGCGGGGATGCCGTACTCGCGCGCTACGATCGCCCCGTGGGAAAGCTGCCCGCCGACTTCCGCCACGATCGCCTTGGCACTTGCGAGTAGAGGTGCCCAACCTGCATCGGTGTAGGGCACGACCAGAATGACCGGGATATCCGAGCTTTCAGGGGTGTAGGACGCTAGCGAGCGGCAGATTTTCACTTTGCCCTCGGCCAGTCCGGCGCTGGCGGGGATGCCTGTGAGGTCGGTGGCGGCATTCGGCTCTTCGACCGTGCGGGGCAGGGGGAGGCGATCGCCGTAAATGACCGGAGGAACAGAGCGATCGCGATCGGTTTCGAGCTGGGAGCGGCGCTCGGCGATGAGCGAGGCAAGACCGTCGGGAGCGAGGTCATTGCCAACCCACTGGCGAACTTCGGCATGGGTGAGGAAGAAGATATCCCCTTCCGTGGCAAACGCTCCCATTTCGAGGCCGCGTCGTTCTAATTCCACGAACGTCCAGCGCAGGTGGGCGAGCAGCCGGGCGT
>JBCBTL010000232.1:0-5109 GCA_039818705.1 Cyanobacteria bacterium J06639_1 | reverse complement strand
AGGGCAACGCTCGCTGCGGTCAGGGCGAATACTTGGTGGCAGAAGTGGATGAATCTGACGGCTCGCTAGTGAAGCTGCATCCCACTATTGGAGTAATCACCAACATCGAGTTGGATCATCCCGATCACTTCCAATCTTTGGAACAAGTGGTCGAGGTTTTCCAGCAGTACGCTCGCCAGAGCGAGATCGTGGTCGCATCTCTGGATTGTCCGACGATCGCCGCGCACATCCCAGTCGATATTGGCTACAGCATTGCGGGACATCCCGACGCTCGCATTCGCGCTGACAACGTGCGGTATCTGGGGCACGGCACGGTCGCGGACATTTGGGAAGGCGATCGCTGTTTGGGTGAGCTACACGTGCGACTGCTGGGCGCGCACAACCTCAGCAATGCGCTGGCCGTCGTGGCGGTGGCGCGACACTTGGGGGTAGAGTTCGAGGCGATCGCCAAAGGCATTGCGTCGTTTGGCGGCGCGAAACGACGGTTTGAAATTCGCGGCCAGGTGAACGGGGTGACCTTTGTGGACGATTACGCCCACCATCCCACCGAGCTGGAAGCCACGCTGACTGCGGCTAAGCTCCAACAGAGGCGAGTCGTTGCTATTTTTCAACCGCACCGCTACAGCCGCACGACGTTGTTGTTTGACGAGTTTGCGGAAGCTTTAGCCCTAGCCGATCTAACCGTCCTCGTCCCGATTTACAGTGCGGGCGAGTCTCCCAGTTTGGGCCGAGAGGAGTGTTCGGCAGAAGCACTCGCACAGCACGTGCGCGGGCGAGCGCGGGCGAGCGCGAACCGGGTGGGCGCAATTCAGCCAGAAGTCCACTACGAAGCTGAGTTGACGCAGATCCCCCAACGCTTGGCAGGCATGATCCGAGACGGCGATCTGGTGCTGTTTCTCGGGGCGGGCAATCTCAATCAATCGATTCCAGCCGCGATCGCCGCCTACGAAAACTCCATCGAACCGCTAGAGGCGTTGGCATCATGACCGCAGCATTCGCAACTCGCGCGGAGTCTGGCTTGCCTCATCCCGAGGGCGTGCGATCGCGAGTCTCTTTGGCGCCGCACACTACGTTCAAAGTGGGCGGCGCAGCCGAGTGGTACTGCGAGCCGCAGTCCAGCGAAGACCTACAGCGGTACTGGCAGTGGGCGGTGGAGCAGGAATTGCCTGTCACGCTGATGGGGTTGGGTAGCAATCTGCTGATTAGCGATCGTGGCTTGCCCGGATTAGCAATCAATCTGCGACGCTTTCGCGGATACAAAATTTTAGGCGACGGACGGCTGTGGGCGGCGGCAGGAGAACCTGTGGTCAAGCTCGCGCACGTGGCGGCGCAGCACGGATGGCGCGGCATGGAATGGGCAGTGGGCATTCCGGGTACGGTGGGCGGTGCCGTCACGATGAATGCCGGGGCACACGGTGCTTCGACGGCTGACATTTTGGAGTCAGCTACGGTGCTCGACGATCGCCAGCAGAGCGTTACGCTGACTCCTGACCAATTGGGATTTGCCTATCGCACGTCCGTGTTGCAAACCCAGCGTCGCTGGTTAGTTACTGGGGCTATTTTTCAGCTCGAACCGGGTGGCGAGCCCGAGCAGGTGAAAGCGCAAACGCAAGCTAACTGGACGCACCGCAGCAGCACGCAGCCCTACGACATGCCGAGCTGCGGCAGCGTCTTTCGCAATCCTCAGCCCAAAGCGGCGGGATGGCTGATCGAGCAAACCGGTCTGAAGGGGTTCCAACTCGGGGGCGCGCAGGTGGCCGAGCGGCACGCGAATTTCATTCTCAACCGCGATCGCGCTTCCGCCAGCGACATTCATGCCCTCATTCGCCACGTCAAAGAGCGAGTGCGCGATCGCTGGTCACTTGTCCTACACCCCGAAGTTAAGGTGTTAGGCGAATTCGATCGTTCGCTCCTCTCTGCCTGACTCGATCTGCCGATTCACTCAGTAGACACCTCTCGAACTGACACGGGGTCGCAGCCAAGTTTGTGAGCCATCCCCCACAATGAAAGAACCGTGACCCGAGAGACCCTGCGCGATGTCTGGGGATAATACGTTTCGCCGCCAGCTCGATCGCTCCCTGAATGATTGGGTGAACGAGGGGCTGATTGAAGTCGAACAGCGCGATCGCCTGCGCTCCTACTATCGCCTGGACGAGCTGCCAGCGGCGGCAACTAGCAAGTTTGCGGCTGTTCTGCTGACGATTGGCGGATTATTAATCGGGTTGGGGATCGTCACCTTCGTAGCGGCGAACTGGGCGGCGATTCCCCGTAGCGTGCGCGCGCTCGGCGTGTTGATGCTGACTTTAGGATTTAACACCGCCGGATTTTTCTGGTGGACGACAGACGGAGAGCACTTACGACTGCGACCCCGGGTGAAAACTCTCGGGAGCGCCATGCTTCTGGTCGGTCAGTTGGGGTGGGGCGCGAGCATTGCCCTAATGGCGCAGTGGGTACAAATAGACAGATCTCCAGCGGGCTTATTTGCGATTTGGGGAGGCACCGTTTTGCTGATGGCGTTCGGCCTTCGTCACACGGTCAGCGCTGCGTTGGGCACTGTACTCATTGCGATCGCTCACTGCGCGTGGGCACTTGACTTCAACTCAGCCGATTGGATCGAGCTCTCCATGCCTTTTGCCGCGTTCTGGGCTTCCGCGCTGCTGGTGGGGTTGGCGTACTGGTGTCGATCTCGCTGGGTCTTTGCCCTAAGCCTCATTGCTTGTGGGCTTATTGTTTGGCTTGGCGACTTGTGGATGGATTGGAACATATATGTGTCGTCGTATGAGGCACGAGGAGGGTATTCATCATACGAAGCCACTCTTGACAATGCCTGGACGTGGCTGCTGGTTAGTTGGTGTGCTTTGCTCTGGGGAGGAAGCGTACTGCATCAGCACTACCTCAAACCCTCACGTCGTACCGATGAGGTTGACTCTTCACGAGATGGCAACTTAGATTTTGCGCCTACGGCACAGTTGCTCGGCGTGCTACCCATTTTGGTTGTTCTGACCATTTCGGGCTTCAGATTCGTGGCTCACGAGCAGCGCGGTTGGAATATGTACTCTGATATCGGACTGTTTTCGGGCATTCTACTATCGCCCATTACGGGTACGTTTATCCTGATGAGTTTGGCGATCGCGACCTACGGCTGGGCAGTTCTATGGCAGCGGCGACAGCAGTTTCAACCCTCGGAGCTGGTGATGCATGGGGCGGTCGCCATTGCGTTAGCCGGATGCCTAATGCTGAAGAGTGGTGTGTTAGCTGGGTGGTCGTTGGTCGTCTTTGCTAACGTTCTGTTGTTCGTTGTGGCTGCAACGCTCGCTTGGCAAGGATTGCAATTGGCCTCGCGGTGGCGGTTTTGGGTCGGACTACTGTCGCTGACGCTGCAAATCCTAATTCGATTTTTCGAATACGACACGGGGTTATTGCTCAAGTCTCTCGTGCTAGTGGTTTGTGGGATCGGCGTTGTTGCAGCGGGTTTGAAGTTCGAGCGCTCGGTGTACGCCCGCCGCCTGCCCGGGTCTAAATCGTGACGAGGTGGTCTAAATTGAGTCCGTTCTGTGGCGGTCTGGATTGGTAAGCAGCATTTTTGGGAGACAGATGATGATGCGATCGCCGCAGACTAAGCTATCCAAATCCACTTGGCGCTTTGGGATTATTTTTGCGGTACAACTGGCGATCGTGCTGGCTGGTCCACTACCGAAAGCGATCGTTCGGGTGACCGGGTCGACCATTGCGCTGCGTACTGCGCCTGCGGGTCCTTACGACAGCCTGCTCGGTCGCTACGTGACCCTCCGGTATGCTGCCGAGCGCGCAGTTAGATCGGGCCTGCCTGGGTGGAATGACATTGCTAACAAACCCAACACCCAATCGCGCCCTATCTACCTGACGCTCGAACCCGACCCTAAATCACCACCATCACTGCCGATGCAGACTTGGCGTCCTGTAGCCATCGCACTTGACCCGCCTCGCGACCTCGTCCAAGGACAAAAGCTTATCAAAGCTTACTACCGTCAACCTGGCCGCAGAGGAGTTGACTTGGGGATGAGTCAATATTTTGTTCCCGAAGAACGGGGTGAATTACTGGACAAAGACATGACTGCCAATCGCAGCGCTATCGCTGCCGAAGTCAAGGTCGATCGCTGGGGCAATAGCGTTCTCGTCAAACTGTGGGTTGAAGACCGCAGCTACTAGCAAGTCTTCCAAATCCTCTCGTTAAGCTAGAGTTACGCTCGATCCCATCCACAATATGGAGCCGAAGATGCGCTGGTTTGCTGTTTCACTCACGATCGCGATCGCCTCCACTCCGATGGCCGCGATCGCCGAAGCCTCGGGATCAGAAGATACTGCTACCGCACTATATGCCAACCTGAACGAAGCTGTCGTCGCGGAAGATTGGCAGGGGGCGATCGCCACTATCGATCGCCTGATCGCGGACGATCCCGTGCGAGCAGCAGGACTAGGAGGTTATCGAGAACTTTTAGTGGCTCGCGCCAACGCCCAAACTGATGACGTGCCTACTTTACCTGTCTTGAACTCCGAACCCACCGAGATATCTCCTGCTGAGAGCGAGACAGCTTCGAGGGAAGAAAGCACTGTCGATCCTGAGAGCGACAACAGGAATTCTGAGGAGCGCGATCGCGAGATCGAGCGTCGCGTAGTGCGGGCAGGCGATCGCGTAGGTCGCCGCTACAGCCGAGACTATCGTGAAGCCCGCTTCTGGATGGACTTATTGCGTGAATAAGGAAAAGCTTTCACTCATCTACTTTACAAGCCGCAATATATTCGTTACATTTGTGTCATCATCCTTCTTATTTCAAGGACTTCTTCGATGACTACTCTCATCCAGCGTCGCGAAAGCGGCAACGTCTGGGAGCAGTTCTGCGAGTGGGTCACCAGCACCGATAATCGCCTCTACGTGGGCTGGTTCGGCGTTCTGATGATTCCCGCGCTGCTAACTGCTGCCACCTGCTACATCATTGCCTTCGTCGGCGCTCCTGCTGTCGACATCGACGGTATCCGCGAGCCCGTCCAGGGTTCTCTGTTCGGCGGCAACAACATCATCTCTGGTGCTGTTGTGCCTTCTTCGGCTGCTATCGGCCTGCACTTCTACCC
>JBCBTL010000231.1:0-5110 GCA_039818705.1 Cyanobacteria bacterium J06639_1 | reverse complement strand
AGGACTTCGAGAGTCAGGGATTTGAGTTTTGGAGATTTTGGGTTCGCCGTCTTTGGGGCGAGCTTGCTGCACCAGGGCGTAAGCGCGTTCGAGAGCTGCCCGAGGAGCGTTGAGCGGGACGGTGGCGATCGCCTCAGCGGTCTCCGGGTCGAATTCGCTCGCTCTAGCTTTGTAGGCTCGCAGCGATCGGAAACCTGGCTGCTCGACTGCGGCGAAGCCACCCAACACCAGCTCATCCGCCATCCCGATTTGAAATTCGGCTCCATCCGCCGCATCTTCATCACCCACATGCACGGCGATCATATCTACGGTCTGCCGGGATTGTTGTCCACCTGCGGCATGAGCAATCCCCCCGAAGCGATCGACGTGTACGGCCCCCCCGGACTGAAAAACTATCTCGATAGCGTGCTGCGCTGGAGCGAAAGTCGCATCAGCTATCCCTTCCGCGTCCACGCCGTCGAACCCGGCATGATTTTGGAAGAGAAAGACTACGTGGTGTTCTGCGCCCCGCTCGATCACCGCGTCCAAGCGTTCGGATACCGCATCGTCGAGCGCGATCGCCCCGGCACGTTCGACATTGCCAAAGCCAAAGCCGACAACATTCCTTCGGGGCCGATCTACGGCAAACTCAAAGCTGGAAAGTCCGTCGAGCTTCCCGACGGTCGCATCATAGACGGTCGCGACTACGTCGGCTCGCCTCAACCCGGACGCATCCTCACCTACTGCACCGACACCATTTTTTGCCGCAACGCGATCGACCTGGCGCGAGGGGCAGACCTACTGATCCACGAAGCCACCTTCGCCACCCGCGATCTCCACCTCGCCAAACGCGCCAAACACTCCACCGCAGCAATGGCCGCGCAGGTTGCTTTTGAAGCCAAGGCCGAGACGTTAATGATGACCCACTTCAGCCCCCGCTACGCCCCAGATGCCGAGATCACGCTCGATGACGTGTTGAATGAAGCCCGCGAGATTTTTCCGAACACGTTAGTGGCTCGCGATCGCCTCACCCACGACATCCCGCGCCGATCTGGGAGCAGTGACTAAATATTGCGATCGCGTTCTAAGTCGAACAAGGCTTTCTCGCAGCACCAGCCATAAGAGCGATTGGGATAGCGCGTTTGAATTTGGCGCACCAGCCGAACCGCCGCCTCGCGGGAATCGCACAGATCGACGAGGCGATCGAACGTTTCGCTTTGATGGCCGTCATCGCGATCGCCACCCCCGCCAAAAATATCGGGATTGAAGCCGAAGAGTAAGGCGAGAGCGCCCAAGAACAGAACGCCCAGAAGCGCGAGTGGATTAGGCATAGCGAAAAAATGTTAGTGCAGGCAACGCCTTCTCGATTAGACCACAGCTACAGTAAAAAATCGCACTGTCATTTTGCGCGCAGCCACTTCTCCACACTCCAGAACTCAGCAATCGTCTCAATAATTGAGTACGAGCAGCTCGCCAATCCGACCCCGACGATCGCCCTTCGAGTTAATCGCCCTCTCTGCTGAAATTTCGATCGACCTGAACTCGGCATACAGCTCCCGAACTTGCGGACAGTCGGAGTTCGACACTGCTGCGAGAATACCTCGTTCCCGAAACGTAGCGAACAGATCGCGAAGCTGCACCTGTTCGGCATCGCCAAAGGCATGGCGAGTGTAGGCAGTAAACCGACTCGTGGCGTTGAGGGGGTAGTACGGCGGGTCGAAATACACGAAATCTCCAGGCTGCGCGCGATCGCCCACTTCCCAAAACGGAGCTAAATCGACATCGACTCCCTGCAACGCCTCAGACGCGGCTCGCAACACGTCAGATTGCAGAATGCTCGGCTTTTTATACTTCCCCATCGGCACGTTAAATTCGCCCCGAGAGTTTTCGCGATAGAGACCGTTAAAACAGGTCTTGTTGAGATAAATCAGTCGTGCCGCCCGCTGCACCGGAGATAAATCTTGGGGGGAAAGCGATCGCGTGGCGTAGTAATAGTCGCGTCCGTGGCGATCGCGGTGCAGGGCGAGCTGTTTTTCCAATTCGGGCAGATAGTCTCGCACGCACTGGTAGGCGTTCACTAACTCGGGATTGATATCGGAAAGATGCGATCGCTGCGGCTGCCAGTGAAAAAAAACTGCGCCGCTGCCCACAAACGGTTCCAAGTACGCACCCTCGAACTGCGGCCAGTGAGGCTCGTACTGTGCCAACAGCCGCCGCTTTCCACCCGCCCACTTCAAAAAGGGCTTGGCTGGCGCGCGTACGTCGGGCATGGGATCGATTCCGAAAGCTCTTTCACCAGATGTAGCGTACGGGAAAGAGAACAGGGGCAAAACTCAGAAAAGTTGACAAGAAAAAAGCTCCTGGGAGTCTTGCCGTGTTTCGACCCCAGAAGCTTTTCTCTTCACTCCTCACCACAGATATAATCCCCCCGATCTGGGAGGCTGTCAACCGTTTCGGGAAAAAATCGTGCCGGATTTTCGCGTGGGAATGCGAGCGATCCCGCCCGATCCCGCTTCGCAAGAGGCTTTTCGCAGTTGTCGATTTCTCAAAAAATTCTGGGAATGCTGACGCGATCGCCGCCCAAGTGGTAGAGCCACAGAGTGGAGATCTATCATGAGTCGATTGGGCTGACGGATTGCCCTCCCGTTGGCAGCACCAGCCGAACGGTCGTTCTCGGGACGAGAATATGCCCGTCCGAGCATCATTCCCGTTCTCAGCCCGCCTTACACCCTTCATCGAGAGACTATCCGCGTGTCTGATAATTTCAAGAGCCGAGCCATCACTCAAGGCGTTCAGCGATCGCCCAATCGCGCCATGCTGCGCGCGGTCGGATTCGGAGACGACGACTTTACTAAGCCGATCGTGGGCGTTGCCAACGGCTACAGCACGATTACCCCCTGTAATAAAGGACTGAACGTGCTGGCTACGCGAGCTGAGGCCGCCCTCAAGCAGGCAGACGCGATGCCGCAAATGTTCGGCACGATTACCGTTAGCGACGGCATTTCCATGGGAACTGAAGGGATGAAGTATTCCCTCGTCTCTCGTGAAGTCATTGCCGACGCGATCGAAACGGCTTGCGGCGGCCAGAGTATGGACGGCGTGCTAGCCGTTGGCGGCTGCGACAAAAATATGCCGGGGGCAATGCTGGCGATCGCTCGGCTCAACATTCCCGCCATCTTTGTCTACGGCGGCACCATCAAACCCGGTCAACTCGGCGGCTGCGATCTGACCGTGGTCAGCGCGTTCGAAGCCGTCGGCGAATTCAGCGCGGGCAAAATTGACGAGCAGCGCCTGATGGACGTAGAGCGCAATGCCTGTCCGGGAGCTGGCTCCTGTGGCGGCATGTACACGGCGAACACGATGTCCTCCGCGTTCGAGGCGATGGGCATGAGCCTGCCCTATTCCTCCACGATGGCCGCAGAGGACGACGAGAAGGCGGAAAGCGCTGAAAAATCTGCGTTCGTCCTGCGCGAAGCCATCCGCAACCGCATCTTGCCGCGCCAAATTTTGACCCGCCAAGCCTTTGAAAATGCCATTTCCGTGATTATGGCGGTGGGTGGCTCCACTAATTCCGTACTGCACCTGCTGGCGATCGCCCGTGCCGCCGGGGTCGAACTGACCCTCGACGACTTCGAAACCATTCGCGATCGCGTTCCCGTCCTCTGCGACTTAAAACCTTCAGGACGCTACGTCGCTACCGATTTGCACAAAGCTGGCGGCATTCCGCTGGTGATGAAGATGCTGCTGAGCCACGATCTTCTCCACGGCGACGCGCTGACGATCTCCGGCCAAACGATCGCGGAAGTATTGGCCGACGTGCCGGATACCCCATCCCCCGAACAAGACGTAATTCGCCCCTGGGATAACCCGATGTACCGCAAGGGTCACCTTGCCATCCTCAAAGGCAACCTCGCCGCTGAGGGCTCCGTCGCCAAAATTACTGGAGTCAAGAACCCCAACATTACGGGACCAGCCCGCGTTTTCGAGTCGGAAGAATCTTGCTTGTCTGCCATCCTGGACGGTCAAATCAAGGCAGGCGATGTCATCGTCGTGCGCAATGAAGGTCCGAAAGGCGGCCCCGGTATGCGGGAAATGTTAGCTCCCACGTCCGCCATCATTGGCGAAGGTCTCGGAGATTCCGTGGGCTTAATTACAGACGGACGCTTCTCAGGTGGCACGTACGGCATGGTGGTGGGGCACGTCGCGCCCGAGGCCGCAGTTGGCGGCACGATCGCCCTCGTCCGCGAAGGAGACAGCATCACGATTGACGCAGAAAATCGACTCCTCCAGCTCAATGTCGATGATGCCGAGATCGCACAGCGTCGCGCAGATTGGTCGCCGCCAGAGCCGCGCTATCGTCAGGGCACCCTAGCCAAGTACGCCAAGTTAGTCTCGTCAAGTAGCCTTGGAGCGGTGACCGATTTAGATTTGTTCTAACGGGATCGATTCTGAACGAATGTTGAAGGTGCGATCGCGAGCTAACCGAGCGCGATCGCACTCTTACGAGGCTTCTCAACCTCAGTCTTCGTGCATTTCATACGGATCGTCGAGGTCTTTGGCAGGGGGGCCGAAGGCCATGTAAACGCCGTAGGCAGTAATGCAGATAATGGTGGCGGCAACGCCAACAATAAGAGATGTTGCTGGTTCCATGGCTGGCAATTCCGAACTTTAAGAGCTTCCTTTATGATATTACGTAAGTTTACAAACCCTCGTCTGATACGCAGCATTTTGGGAGAGCTATGGCAATTCGCACCAAACTGGGCAACATTCTCCGCCCGCTGAATTCCGAGTACGGTAAGGTCGTTCCCGGCTGGGGCACCACACCTCTGATGGGAGTGTTCATGGCTCTGTTTGCCGTCTTTTTGCTGATCATTTTGCAAATCTACAACAAGACCCTCATCCTCGATGATGTGAGTGTCACCTGGCAGAGCCTCGGTGGCTAGAGCCTGCCTTTGGCCAGAGACTGTCGTCCAGCGCGAGGTCTCAACTCTAGCGCTCAACTGAATTCCGAGCGGCTCAGCTTTTCCGGCTGAGTCGTTTTGCATCAAGAACGCTTCGCGTTTGGGCAGCCTTTGTACCCTAGAAGCATCAGTCCGGCTCGACTACGGCCTCGCTCTCTGAGCGAGTAGCC
>JBCBTL010000230.1:0-5126 GCA_039818705.1 Cyanobacteria bacterium J06639_1 | reverse complement strand
GTCATGGCCACAGTCGGCGGACTCGTTTCAAACTGCTCGGCATCGACTAGCTGCACTCCTGAAATGCGATCGCGCCACTCCCATTCCGTCCACAGGCGATCGCTCTCAATCGCTTTGAGTCTTTCCCCAACCCGCTCGAAAATGCCGCCGTACCATTCGCCGCGTTTGGCATCCATCTGGACAGCAATTTGCGCTGCATCACAGTCGGGACGGGAGAGAACAGCGTAGGCGATCGCCGCTAAGCTAGACACGCCAAAAACAGAAATATCGAACGTCTGACCTAACGTTCGAGCCACCGTCACTCCCAGCCGACAACTGGTAAAACTGCCGGGGCCAACGGCAACGGCAACCCCAACTAAGGTCGACCATTGCTCTGGAGGCAGAAAGTCTTGCAGACAGGGGTGAAGCTGCTCCACCATCTGGCGATCGAGCTGCCAGGAGCGATCGCGAATTTCGCCCGTCTCCACATCCAATACCGCCAGTCCTAGCGTTCCGGCGGCTGAATGAAGACCTAGCAAGAATGGATTCACGAAGCGATCGCGAGCTTACCGAGGACGACGCTTGCGCAAGAAATCGGGGATGTCGAGCACGCCATCGTTTCCAGGATGCGATCCGTGATTGTTGTTCGACGCGATCAGAGGTACGGGGTCAGCAGGAGGAGAAGCCACTGCCTTAAGGTCAGCAATCTTCGTTTCAGTGTCCGTGGAGAATCGGCGCGAAGGCTGTCCCTCAAATCCAGTTGCAATCACGGTGATGCGCACTTCCCCCTGCATTTTTGGATCGATAACTGACCCGAAAATGATGTTTGCATCTTCATCAACCACGTCAGCGATGATCTCAGCCGCCGCAGTCACTTCGTGCAGCGTCAAGTCTTCGCCGCCCGTCACGTTCATCAGCACGCCATTTGCGCCGTCAATCGATGACTCTAACAGCGGCGAGGAAATAGCCGTCATCGCAGCTTCCCGCGCCCGAGACTTGCCAGATCCCATACCGATCCCCAGCAGTGCCGACCCTGCATCTGCCATAACGCTGCGTACGTCGGCAAAATCCACGTTCACTAAGCCAGGAATCGTAATGATATCGGAGATACCTTGCACGCCCTGACGCAACACGTCATCCGCCACTCGAAATGCTTCCTGAACGGGAGTCTGTTCGGAAATCACCGATAGCAACTTGTCGTTCGGAATCACGATCAGCGTATCGACGCAGTGCTGAAGTGCGGCAATACCCTCATCCGCCTGACTCATGCGCCGACGACCTTCAAACGAAAACGGTCGCGTCACGACCCCAACCGTCAGCGCGCCAGTTTCCTTGGCAATTTGCGCCACGATGGGAGCTGCTCCTGTCCCAGTGCCGCCACCCATGCCAGCCGCGATGAATATTAAATCTGCTCCTTCGATCGCCGCCAGAATTTCGTCGTGAGACTCTTCTGCCGCCTTCTGGCCAACCGCAGGGTTTCCCCCTGCACCCAAGCCACGGGTTAGCTTTTGGCCGATTTGCAATTGTTCTTGCGCCTGAGATTGCACCAACGCCTGCGAATCAGTGTTGATGCTCCAAAATTCGACCCCAGAAAGCTGACTGAGCACCATGCGGTTCACCGCATTGCCGCCGCCGCCGCCAACCCCGATCACTTTGATCGACGCTGCACTGCCAGGAGCGATTCCCTCGAAGCTGGTCACCGTCAGGGTTGTCGGTGCCGATGCTGAGGGCGTTTGGGTCGGTACGTCCTGACTCGCAGCAAAAGAGGCCATGCTGTTCGCCAACAGGTCGTCGGTAAAGTCGGGGGCAGAGTTATCGGCTGCCATCATGTTGTTTTGCATGGGGCCCTCGTCAGCGGGGTAGTGAAGGTCTCTAAGGTCTCTTCAATTGACAGATATTATGCTGGCAAACGAATCTTCACAACCCGGATTTAACAATTTAATTGGCTGCGTGAAGAGACAATTCGCCAGCATTCTAATGCAATATTCCAGTTCTGGAGCGGCGCGGAGGGTGATTCTTCGTATCCCACAGCTCTCTTTTTTCCCGATCGCAGTTGAGAGATCGCTACGTGTCTGCCGCTCACTCAATCGCTATTTCAGGCTCGAAATCTCACCCGCCCCGAGCGGGGTTTGCGTATATCAGCCTGGGGATCGCCTCTCAAGAGTGACTTCGAGCGATCGCCTCTCCCTCCAGTCCCGATGATGTAGTGGCGATCCCGACTCCTGGTCGTCTGCGTCAGGCGATCGACGCTCGCAAGCCCGAGTAGGGCATTTCGCCAAGCCGATCCGAGAAATTCTGCTAAAAATTTCACAAAAGTTAGCCTCAAGGGGCTAGCGGCGGGCTTGTCGTGAAACAATAATTAAAGAATGCACGAACAACGCCACTCTGGTGGATGGTGGGGATACGAAAAAGTTCGCGAATCCGAAATCGTTCGTTACCCGTTCGAGTTATCGCTGCGTTGATCCCCGATCGGCACTGCAAAGTCACTGCGTTTTTCGGGTATCGAGAGAGCGAGCGATCGCGGGAGAGCCGCGCTTCGGCTACGGGGCTCATAACATTTGAGAAGGAGTCATCGAACGTTGGAAACGCAAACTAAAGAACGCATCCTCGTCGTGGATGATGAGGCGAGTATTCGCCGGATTTTAGAAACTCGTTTATCGATGATTGGCTACGATGTCGTGACGGCTTCTGATGGCGAAGAGGCGCTCGATGCCTTTCATCATCAAGACCCCGATTTGGTGGTTTTAGATGTCATGATGCCCAAGCTAGACGGCTATGGGGTCTGTCAAGAACTGAGAAAAGAGTCGGATATTCCGATCATCATGCTGACGGCGCTGGGGGACGTAGCCGATCGCATTACGGGGTTAGAACTCGGTGCAGATGACTACGTCGTTAAGCCGTTTTCGCCGAAAGAGCTCGAAGCCCGGATTCGTTCGGTACTGCGTCGGGTTGATAAGGCAAATTCGGCAGGCATTCCCAGTTCGGGCGTGATTCACGTCAATAACCTTCGCATCGACACCAACAAACGGCAGGTTTACAAGCGGGACGAACGCATTCGCTTGACCGGCATGGAATTTAGTTTGTTAGAGCTGTTGGTTGGGCGATCGGGCGAGCCGTTTTCCCGCTCTGAAATTCTGCAAGAAGTGTGGGGATACACCCCCGAGCGCCACGTCGATACTCGCGTAGTAGACGTTCACATTTCGCGACTGCGCGCTAAGTTAGAAGACGATCCCAGCAATCCCGAGCTAATTTTGACTGCACGCGGCACCGGATATCTGTTCCAGCGCATCGTGAAGGATGACGAGGAGAACGGCGCTCGTCGGTAATTCCGGGTTTTGAATCTGGAGTGCGTAGCATTTAGCATTCACATTAATGAGCCAGCTTGACATCAGTCAGGCTGGCTTTAAGTTAGGCGAGAAGAACGAGCTCACCTCGTAAGGCTTCTAGTAGGGGCTAGGGGGCGAAACGTCGCGAACCGCTGATGCCACCTTCCATTGCCCAGCGCGCTAGTTCGGTGCGGTTGTGCAGGCCGGTTTTACCCAGCATGTTGCTGACGTGACTTTCAATCGTGCGCTGGCTGACGTTGAGCTGCTCGGCAATTTCGCGGTTAGACATGCCTTTTGCCACCAGGTGAATCACGCGTGTTTCGGTGGGGGTGAGTTCGACATCGCGATCGAGCTGCAGCGTGGGCTGCAAAATGCCGCCCTGCATTTTCAGCAGTCGCTCGGTTTGCTTGAGAGAAGACTCGACTTGGGCGACCAGCTCTTCCGGCTCGAAGGGCTTGACCATGTACACGTCGGCTCCGGTGGTGAGGCCGCGCACGCGATCGGAGCTTTGCCCTTTGGCTGAGAGGAACATGACGGGAATCCAGCTTACGTCCGGATCCTCGCGAACTTTTTCGACAAAGCTGTAGCCATCCATCTCGGGCATCATCACGTCACAGATGATTAGGTCGGGAGTGAAGCCGTCCATCGCATCGATCGCTTCTTTGCCGTTGCCCGCCGTGATCACTTCGTAGCCGCGAAATTCTAAGTAATCTTTGACCAACAAAATCAAGTTGGGATCGTCATCTACCAGCAGCAGCTTTTTGGGAGGTTCCACCGTATTCTGTCCTTCTCGCAATGACTCGCGCGTCGAAATTAGCGATCGCTCTCAGTTTTTTTAACGAACTCAATCGCGAACGGTTCGGACAGTGACGCATCTGTCCTCATCAAACAGCATCTCGATCGATGCGCGGTTGACGCGCTGGCTAGGCATACTCTACCTCGCCATCTCAACCGGTTTCCCGTATTCTAAAGGTAACTTTATGTAGCCCATTAAACTAAATACTACTGATATTCTCCACGATTGAAAGAATTGCATCTCCAGCATGAAGGAACGTACGCTCGGGTCGATCCTGCGCGAGGTTCATTCGGATGCCACTTGAGATGACGCGCGTGCCGTAGTCCCCAGTTGCGATCGCTATGCCCAATGCTGCTCCCCCTGACGACGAGATTTCTCTGGCTCCCGGACACGGGTGTTGGGTGGCCTGTTTGGTGCTAATGCTCGTCTTGGGCGTGGCTGCGGGCAGTGTCGTTTACATCTTTCGGTTACCCGCTCCCGTTTCGGAGGAGGAGGCAGCGGCAACGGCGGAAGCCTCTTCGGCAGCCTCGTCTTCCCCGACAGCGGTTCCGACAGCGGCTCCCTGAAAGCAACGCGATCGCGTCTGGTGAGTTGGGTTTGGCGATCGGGTTTGCGGGTAGTGCCACCCCTTGAATTCGGCGGCATACTGGCAGCAAGCGATCGCCTTGGGTCGCCTAGGCTTCTCACTCATCGCCATGCACCAGCGTCAATACGGCTATTTCACGGCGGACTATCGCGAGTTCGTCATCACCGATCCGCGCACGCCGCGTCCTTGGTTTAACTACATTTGGAACGATCGCTTTACGGGCTTAATTTCCCACACGGGCGGTGGATTTAGCTGTCTGGAATCCCCGCGCGACAATCGGATTACCCGAATGCGCTACAACAGTCTGCCGTGGGACAGGCCGGGGCGCTACGTGCTGGTGAAAGATCCTGAGCTTGAGAGCGAAAACTACTGGTCGCTCAGTTGGGCACCCACGATTCAGCGCGACTACGATCGCTACGAATGCCATCACGGTCAGGGC
>JBCBTL010000229.1:0-5129 GCA_039818705.1 Cyanobacteria bacterium J06639_1 | reverse complement strand
TGCAAGAGCGGGTCGAGCGCCTGGAGACCGCGTGCAGCAAACTACACGACGAGCTGAGCGAATATGCCACCCTCAAAGCGCAGTTGGAACGGGCGCGCCAGGCTCTAGAACGAGACATCGATCGCCATCGAGCCTTCCGAGGGCAGCATCAGCAGGCACTTGGCTGGATGGCGCTCCAGGCCATGAGTGACGGCGCGATCGTCGTGGACTCTGAGGGTCGCATTGACTTTCTCAATCGCGCGGCGGAAACGCTATTGGGCTGGACGCATGACGATGCCCGTCAGCGACCCGTTCGCGACGTATTCGCTCCTGTGGACGAAGCCTCCCGCCAGCCGTTGACCAGGTTGGTGGAAGGGATTTTGGCCGAGGGTCAGTGGTGTTGCCTGCATCAATTGGCGGTGGTGGTCACTCGCCAGGGGCGCGATCGCGTTATCGAGGTATCCGCTTCGCCCATACTGACGGACGACGAGACTGCGATCGGAGCGATCGTCCTGTTTCGAGATGCGAGTGCGTCTCAACAGCAAGCCCGACAAACCCAGCAGCTCTGGCATCAAGCCCATCACGACGCTTTGACCGGCGCAATTAATCGGCGGGGATTGATGAAGCGGCTACAGACAGCGCTCGATGCCACCACGCAGGCTGAAGCGCGACACGTCCTCTGCTATCTCGACCTCGATGGCTTCAAGCAGGTCAACGATACGTGCGGTCACGCGGCTGGCGACGAGTTGCTGCGCCAGGTTTCCCGTGCGATCCAGGCGCGGGTGCGTGCCACCGACACCGTAGCGCGGTTAGGGGGCGACGAGTTTTGCGTGCTGCTGTACGGCTGCTCGCTGGCGCGAGCCAAAGCGATCGCAGAAAGCTGGCGATCGGCGATCGCCAGCTTGCCGTTCGAGTGGAACGATCGCGCGCTGACAATCGGTGTCAGCATCGGCCTGTCCGAAATCGACGCGTCAACCGCGAGCAGCGATCGCGCCCTCAAAGCCGCAGATGCCGCCTGCTATCGAGCCAAACGCGACGGTCGCAACTGCATACGCGCGTCTCAGCCCGAGCCGCCCCCCGTTCCCTACCCCCAGCCGAGATCGAGTTCAACCCCCATTTCAAGCTCGACGCTCGGCTCGAAACAGCGGGGCGATCGCGCCTGGATTCCCCGTCTGGAACGCGCGTTAGTCAACAACGAATTCGTGCTGTTCGGGCAAGACATGCTGGCACTGGGGGGCAAATCGGCGCAGCGCCGTGAAATTTTGCTGCGGCTGCAAACCTCTGAGGGTCAGTACTGTATGCCAATGGCGTTCATCCCCGCTGCCGAACGCTACGGACTCATGTCGCGCATCGATCTCGGCATCATCCGCACCGCGATCGCCCGGTTGAGTTGCGCCCACTCTGACAGCCTCGATCCAACGGGTACGCCGTCTGCCAATGCAGCCTCCGAACCGGCCTTTGCCGTCAACATTTCAGGAGCCAGCCTCACCGATCGCGCCTTTTGGGACGCACTCGCATCCTTTCTCGACCAACATCTAGATGTCTGTCCCCAGCTCTGCTTTGAAATTTCTGAAATGGTCGCGATCGCCAATCTCAACACCGCGATCGACTTTATTTCGACCTTCAAGCACTTCGGCTGCGAATTCGCCCTCGATCGCTTCAGCGGCCTGTGTTCTTTTGCCCAGTTGAGGCAACTGGGGGTGGATTGGCTCAAGCTCGACAGCACTGCGAGCGGGCATTCAGCCTCTCATGCTCTCGACCGCGCCATCCTCTCCAGCTCGATTCACGTCAGTCGCGCGCTAGGGCTCAAAACCGTCGTCCTGCGAGCCGAAGCGCCAGAGGCGATCGCCAGCGTGAAGGCGTTAGGGGCAGATTACGCTCAGGGCTATGCCGTCGCTCGCCCCGTACGGCTGACGCAGATGCTGGACTTTGACGAGACCTGTGACTATCGCTCAGCGTAAACCGTCGCGGGTATCGATTTGAAACAGACGCGATCGTTCTGGCGGTGATGCTAGTGCGATCTGATACGATTGGCGCTGACGAACGGGGTCTTTCATGGTTTCACTAGAGCGCGTCCGCGACATTTACCAGCAGCCGTTACTGTCGCTCGTGTTTGCCGCGCAGTCCCTGCACCGCCAGCACCATCCTGCCGATGCCGTCCAGCTCTGCACGCTCGCCAACATCAAATCTGGCAAGTGTCCCGAAGACTGCAAATACTGTTCCCAGAGCGCTCGCTACCCCACCGACATCGAACCCTATTCGCTCCTGAGCGTGGAGGAGACTGTCAGGCAAGCGGAAGCCGCCAAAGCCAATGGCTCGACCCGCTTTTGCATGGGAGCCGCATGGCGACAGGTACCCGATGGCGAGCAGTTCGATCGCGTCCTCACCATGATTCGAGCGGTGCGATCGCTGGATATGGAAGCCTGCGTCACCCTCGGCATGGTGCGCCCCGACCAGGCGCGTCGTCTCGCTGAAGCCGGTCTGACTGCCTACAACCACAACCTCGACACGTCGGCCAGCTTCTATCCCGAGATCGTCTCTACCCGCACTTATCAAGATCGACTCGACACGCTCAAAACCGTGGCCGAAGCAGGTATCCAGGTGTGCTGTGGTGGCATCGTTGGCCTCGGGGAAAGCGAGAGCGATCGCGTTGAATTTCTGCACGTCCTGGCCAATCTGACGCCGCAGCCCGAATCGGTACCGATCAACGCCCTCATGCCCGCGTCGGGAACGCCGCTAGCGGATCTCCCGCCCGCCGATCCGATCGCGATCGTGCGGACGATTGCCACCGCCCGCCTGTTGATGCCGCATTCCGTCGTGCGGCTGTCCGCCGGTCGCCGCCACATGAGCGCGAGCGACCAAGCCCTGTGCTTTATGGCGGGTGCGAATTCGATCTTTACGGGCGAAACTCTATTGACCGCTGCAAACCCCGGCACCCAAGCAGATGCCGACCTGTTCGCCCAGCTAGGACTTCATCCCTGGGAGCGAGACTCAAACTCTGCTGTAGCAGGCGATCGCGACAGGACTCACAACGCACCTGCTATCCCCCAACGCTAAGACGGATCGAGCGGTTCAGTCGGGAAGGTGCTGGCGTAAGAGAGCCACTGCTCGCAACCAAGCCGCTAGGTCTCCCTCGTTCGCCTGGGTCTGGTTGACGGGGTCGAGGACTCGTTCCACCGTACTGCTGGGCTGTCCCGTGTGGTCTGTCCAGGCTTGAATTAACTCACGATCGCCCACGGGCGTGCTGCCCAGCCCTAACGCCCGCTGCAAACGCGATCGCTCGGCTTTGCCCACTTTGGACAGCACGAACTCGCTGCGATCGGCTTTTTGCAACACCTGCGCCAACGCGCGCATGTAGGCGGCGCTATTGTCGGTCACTTTGGGGCTTTCCGCTTGAGGTGGCCCCAAACGGCGGTTACTAGCACCAACGAGCACGATGAAGGCGATCGCGGCTTGCCAAAACAGCAGCACTAGCGGGGTCTGCGCCAGATAGTCCGACGAACTGTCGCCAATTTCTGCCTCAATCACTTCCCGATCCTTGTGACCGTGCAGGTATTCATCCACCCAGATCGGCTGTTCCCAGCGGGTCACCAAATCGGCTAAAAATGCGAAATTGCCCGGTTCCTCTCGATAGGCATTCGCCGCTAAGTGGGGAGTCACGGCGTAGATGATGCGTCCCTCCCCTAGCTCTCGCTGCCAAACGATCGCGCCCTGCTCGTCACCGATCAAGGTCGTTGCTTCGAGTTCGGGCTCCGTCGCAATGGTGAGGGACAAGCGCCGTCGCGTGTCGATCGCGATCTCGCCGAAATCGCTAGCTATCTCGGAGCGAAAAGGAGCTGATGAGACAGAGGCGCGCTGCCCCAACACCACCAGCGTATTGCCCGCTTCCACCCAAGCCCGTTCGCGCCGACTCAAGCCTTGAAACCCGAGGGTGGGCATGACCTGCAGCAGCAGGCGCGGTTCGGCATCGCGCGATCGCGCCTCGGCTGGATCTGAAGCCGCATCAGTCGCGTCATCTGCTGGCGGTTTGGCCTGGACATCCTGCGGCCACAGCTCCGTAGGAGGGCGCTGCCAGCGTTGGACGGGGGTGCCGCGCTCCTGCATGTACTCGAACCAGGCGGCATAGCCCGCTGGCTGGCGCGTGTAGGTCGAGCCACTGGCGACGGTCGGATTGTTGGGCGAAACGCTTGATAGCAGCATCAAGACGAACGCGACGGCGATCGCGATGGCGAACCACACCCAGCGACGACGGATTTGTTTCATAGGTCAACGCGCTCCGGGCGATCGCTATAGGGGGTCACGAGATATCACCCGCAGGGGGAACTGCGGGATTGGGATTGTCAGCATCTTCAGATGCGGTGGCGAGTTGGTAGGCGGTGTAGCAAAGCTGGTAGTCGTTGGCAGAGGCGATCGCTCCGGCAAAGCTCAAGCGCTCGTGGGTGGAAATCAGCGTGCGACAGGCTTCGCGGGGGAGTAGAAGGCGATCGACGAGCTGCAAATACTCCCCATCCGTACGGCTAGAGTCGAACGGAATCGCCTGTACGTCATTCCAATGCTGAAGCAGCGCCATGTACAAGGCTCGACAGGCCTCACCGTACTGCCCCTGAGGCTGCATCTGCAATGCGCGGCGCACCCAGCTTTCTGGAGTGGAAGAAACTTCCCCAACTTGGGTCGTACGATTGACCCCAGCCCGCCGCCAGGGTTGCAACAGGCTCCACCAGCGGGGCAGCGCCCGCGCGAGATACAGCCCGATCGCCACCGAGGCGATCGCCACCAATAGCCAAAACAACACCCGTCCCAGTCCGTCCGGCAGCGACCATTCCGGCAAATCTACCTCGGGCACGTTCCAACCTTGCGTGTGGAGCTCCACCCACTCGCTCAGCCACCGCTGCCCCGTGCGCACGCGCCACGCCCAGCTACTCGTTTGAATGTTCGCCGTTGGCTCCATGCCTTCCGTCCCGCTACTGTCACTCGCACTCAAGCTCGATCTCAATTTTGCCCTGCGTTTTCCCCTCGTCTTAAGAAAACCCCAAGCTCGTACCAACCGCAGCGATCGCCCGGCAGAATACAGCCATCTAAGCTGGCGTTTCATGCATACTTCTGATGCGAAATATGTGGAGCCAGCAATAGTCTTCACGATTAGAAATCTT
>JBCBTL010000228.1:0-5152 GCA_039818705.1 Cyanobacteria bacterium J06639_1 | reverse complement strand
GCCGATCGCGTCCGAGCCGATCGCGAGAATTAGTCTGGAAGCCTTACTGAGAATTGCGGGATAAGGCTCGGGCGATCGCGATCGCGCCCACCACTTTCACATTGGGTCGCACGCGCCTCATCGCGTCGATCGCCGCCGCCATCGTTGCTCCCGTCGTGTAAATGTCATCGACTAACAGCACCGGATAGCGCGAATCGAGCTGGGGACTCACGGCAAACGCCCGTTGCAGATTGCGAAAGCGATCGCTGCGCGACAGGCCGAATTGGGCTTCGGTGACTTTGACCCGTTGCAAAATATCTGGAGCGTGGCGATCGCCCGTGACTCGACAAAACGCGCGACTGACCTGCTCGGCTTGGTTGTAGCCACGCTGCTGCTGGCGATCGCGATGAAGCGGAATGGGGATGACGAGGTGTTTTTGTTTGGCCGTGTGGGTTTGCCGCCAGTACTGCCCCAGCCAATGGCCGAAGGTTTCGCCGATCCGAGGCTGTTGGTGGTATTTGAGGAGCTGGAGCGATCGCCGCAACGCCCCGTCGTAAGCGCCCCAGGCATAAACCGGCAGTGAGGTCTCGTCATTGGCTGGCGACCACAGTGTCTTGCCCGGCGGCGGAAAGTTCGCCGCGCACTCTCGGCAAAAACAGCAGGAATTGCCGCTGGCCTTGCGCTGACACAGCGGACATGACGGAGGAAGGAGCCAGTCGAACCAGGCCACAGGCAGCTCCGATCGAGCAGGATAAGAGGGCGGTAGGATCGGGTGTACCCGATCTTTAGCTTAGCGATCGCCACTCACTCCGGAAAAGGCGATCGCGCGAAAGCAACGGGTGCCGCTTCCAGTTGGGCAAACGGACGCGTCATGGTGCAGTGGTCGAAGGTCAAAACGTGGTGCGATCGCGCTCGGCTTGCGTCCCGCCGGGAACGATGGTGGCGCAGGGCGGCTCTGGGGAAACGCTTGCGCTATCGCGCGTACTGGAGCTACCGCGTTCTCCGACAGGTGATTCGACAGGCTACCGCCAACCGCCTTCCCTCTGCCGCTGCTGAAATGGCGTTTAACTCCGTACTAGCGCTATTCCCGATGCTGCTGTTGCTGGTGACGGTGGTGGGTCGTCTGGTCGATCGAACTTCCCTCGCGGGTGCTGCAACGCGGTTGTCCGAAGCTATTTTTGCCCTGGAGTCTGCCGTACCGCCGCGAGTGCTACGCCTGCTGTTCGATGCCGAATGGATCTCGATGGCTCGTCAACAGAGTCAGCAGTCGATATGGATTCAGGCGATCGCTGCCTTGTGGATCGCATCCGCCTGTTTAATTCCGGCCATCCGCGCGATCGATAATTCCTACGGCATCCCGCGTCACCGACGCCGTGCTTGGTGGCTCAACCGCCTGATTGCCGTCATTGTCGTGACCGGAACGGCCATCGCCACGGCGATCGCGTTAATCCTGCTGGTCGTCGTCCAGCCCATCTTGGCGTGGGGAGCAGCACAGGCAAACTGGGACGGCACGACGTTTTGGAGCACGATCGCCTGGCTGCTGTCCTTGGGACTGATGGCCCTAGCCCTCGGCACGATGTACCGGCTGGCTCCCACGCAATCTCCCCCGAATGCCCCCATTTGGCCGGGCGCGCTGGCAGGTAGCATTGTTTGGCTGGTCAGCGCAGTTGGATTTCGGCTGTACGTGCTGAATTTCGATCGCTACGGAGCCGTGTACGGCAGCATCAGTGCGGCGATCGTGCTGATGGTGTGGCTGTACTTGGGAGCCTTCGGCATTTTGGTGGGCGGCGAAATCAACGCTGCCATCTTTCACATCCGTATTGCCATGCTGCGCGAGAGCGCGTTTCCCCATCCCGCCAGCCAGCTTCCCGCCCGATCTGCACTGCCACCCGCATCTTCACCCACGCCGACCGACACTGAGCCCGACCCTTGAGCGATCCTGTTTCCCCCAGCCCCCTCCGCGTCGTCCTCGTCGCTCCCGAAATTCCCCCCAACACGGGCAATGTGGCGCGAACTTGTGCCGCCACGGGACTGCCGCTACACCTAGTCGAACCGTTGGGGTTTCGGCTGAGCGATCGCTATCTCAAACGCGCCGGTCTGGATTACTGGTCGGCAGTCGAACTCCACCGCCACCCCAACTGGCAAAGTTTGGTCGAGCAACACGAGGGCGATCGCTTTTGGTGTTTCAGCGCCCGCGGCCAAATCGACTACACCGATATTGATTATCACCCCGGAGACTGGCTGCTTTTCGGCAGCGAAACCAGCGGTCTCCCACCTGAAGTGCTGCAAACGTTTCCCACCGTGCGCATTCCCCTCAGCGGCCCCGTTCGCAGCCTCAATTTGAGCAATAGCGTCGCGATCGCCGTGTTTGAAGCCCTACGTCAACTGAACGCTCGCGCGAAAGTGAATCCCTCGCGGTAACACGGCTAAAAACGCTGACACGGCTAAAAACGCTACCAATAGAGTCAAATCATTAAAACCTCCGAGCAAATACCATACCCCTAGTACACTTGGGGCAAGTGCATGTTTGCTTCGGGATTATCTACCGTGACTCGTTCTGCCGCTCGCGATCGCAGGTCTTCACGTCAACTGGGTTTGGGGCGTTCGAGTGCGCGATCGCGACGAGAGCAACCCACGCCCCCCACTCCTCGCACGCTGCACTGGCGGCTGGCCTGGTTTAATGCCCTGTGGATTGTAGCCACGGCGATCGTGGCGGGACGCATGGTGCAGCTACAGCTCGTGATGGGGCCGACGCTGCAAAGTCGAGCGCGATCGCAGCAGGAGGCGTATCTCACCCCCTTTATTCCGCGGCGATCGATCGTCGATCGCCGTTCGGTCGTCCACCGCGAAGCCGAACTGTTAGCTGTCGATCGCGCGGTTTACACGCTCTGGGCGTACCCCGTGATGTACCAACGCCGCAAAGAAGCCGCTGCCGAAATTGCCGAGAAACTCGCCCCCGTGCTCGAACAGTCGGAGGCGCATTTGCGGCAGCGGCTAGAACAGGCGAAATATCCCGTCCGGCTGGAGCGCTGGGTACCGGAAGAACTGGCCGGCAAAATTCGAGCCATGCACGTCGATGATGGGGTCGAATTGGTGCGAGAGCGGCAAAGAATCTACCCCGCCCGCGAAGCCGCGGCAGATGTGGTGGGGTATGTCGATCTCGATCGCGTCGGCAGAGCGGGAGTTGAAAGTACCTGGAACCGCCAGCTAGAGCGCGCCTCTCGCGAAATTGCCGTGCCGCGCGATGCCCTCGGTCATCTGGTCGCCGCCTCAGTGCCTGACGACCTGTTAGAAGATAACGAAACGGTGTTGCAGCTCGCCCTCGACATGCGCTTACAGCGCGCTGCAAGCGCGGCACTCGCTGCCCAAGTGGAGCATTACGAAGCCGATCGCGGTACGGCGATCGTGATGGATCCTACCACCGGGGAAATTCTGGCGCTCGCCTCTTCTCCCACTTACGATCCCAATCATTATTTCGACGGTTACGATGTAGGACTTTTCCGGACGTGGGCCGTCACCGATTTATACGAACCCGGGTCTACCTTCAAACCCATCAACATCGCGATCGCCCTCGATAGCGGCCAGGTGCAACCTGAAACCCAAGTTTACGATTCGGGTCGCATTCGGGTGGGGGGGTGGCCGATTCAAAACGCTGACTTCGTGCATCGAGGGGCGGCAGGCTGGCTAGACGTGAGCGAAGTATTGCAACGCTCCAGCAATGTCGGCATGGTGCGCCTGATGGAAACAGTGCCGCCGCAAGACTACTATGATGCCCTGATACGACTGGGGTTGGGCACGTATAGCGGAGTCGATCTCCCTTCGGAAGTGGCTAGCTACATCAAAAGCGAGCGCCAGTTCACTCGCTATCCCATCGAACCCGCAACCGTTTCGTTCGGCCAAGGACTCGCCCTCACCCCTCTTCAACTGATGCAACTGCACGCGGCGATCGCTAATGGCGGCACGAAGGTTACTCCTCACGTCGTGCGCGGGCTGGTGGATCGCAATACCGATGCCCTCGTGTGGCGACCGCGAGCCGTGGAGCAGGAGCGCATTTTTTCAGAAGCCAGCACTCGCGCCGTACGCGAAATGATGCGAGATGTGGTCGATGTCGGCACGGGGAAAACAGCGGCCATTGCAGGTCGCGAAATTGGCGGCAAAACCGGAACGGCGCAAAAAGCCGATCCCAAGGGCGGTGGCTACTACGAAAATGCCAAAATCGTCAGCTTCGTCGGCTATTATCCCGCCCTCGACCCGCGCTATGTCCTCCTCGCCGTCGTCGATTCCCCCGTGGGCGATAACATTTACGGCTCCACCGTTGCTGCCCCCATCGTCAAATCCATCATGGAGGAAATCATCGCTCTAGAGGCAATCGAACAGCCGGAGCGCGAAGCCCGTATTAAAGCTGAGGCGATCGCTAAAGCCAAAGCCACAGCCAGCCTCTCCGATCGTCCCGAACGCAACTCGTCGCCCTCAACGTTGGGACAGGTTGCACCCCCCAGGCACTAGCCGAAACTACGGCGATCGTTGCGACCCCGAGCCATCAAAAAATAGTCGCTCAATTGACTCGTATCCATTAGGCTCATCTAGTTTCACCGACATATTAAAAGATAAAAATATCCCTAAAGCGGCCTAGATGAGCTGCTCAACTCTGCTGTACAAAAGCGCACTGGAAGTATCTACTGTGCTCGATTGAAATGCACGCTCAACCGTAAATCGCAAAGAAATATGAAGAACCCTGCGCGTATTTCGATCCTCGTGGGTTTACGGGAAACTTAGGTGAGGCTGAGAGCGCGAGTTGCACGTCTCAATGCGCGCCAGTTCGTAGATTCATAGCAGAGGTTTTAATCACGATCGACAAGCAACGCGCGTGGTCTGCGATCTTTACCGTTGCAATGGCTTGGGGGGCGATCGCGGGATGTAGTGGTGGTTCGACATCGCAGTCTTCATCTTCGGCTCAAGCACCGGCCGACACTCCCGTCGAAACCTTAACGATGGTGACCTCTCCTGACTATCCACCCTACGAATTGCTGTGGTCGGAATACAAACTGGATGGCGATCGGGAAGACATTATTGGTTTCGATATCGATATCGCGCAGTACATCGCGGACGAACTCGGCTACGAACTAGAAGTCGTGGGTAAAACCTTCGATGAAATTATTCCAGTACTCGAAGC
>JBCBTL010000227.1:0-5152 GCA_039818705.1 Cyanobacteria bacterium J06639_1 | reverse complement strand
AAACAAAAACAATCTCTACATTCATTGAATTTGTAAAACTTGCTGCTAGTTTTGCTCAGCTCAGAACAACTCTATCTCAACTATTTGCTTATGGGACTGCAAATCGACTCTACGCGCTAATTGCTCCTGCCACGTCCCGAAAGTTACGATCCCAAGCAATATAGCTATCATCACCCAGCAGATGTCTTTGGCTACTGGTAACTAATGTTCTCTTGTGGGCTTCGTCACGACGAGCGCGGGTGAGTGATAGAGACAAACGAAGCAGGATGAATGAGATGCGGTTGAAGTTGAATGAAGGCGATCGCCTCCAACTCGCCCATGGCGGCGGCGGAACGTTGATGCATCGCTTGATTGCCGATGTGTTTCAAGCGGCGTTCCCCGCAAGCGACACCCACCACGATGCTGCCACCCTAACAATTCCGGGCAGTCGGATTGCGATGACGACGGATTCCTACGTGGTCGATCCGCTGTTTTTTCCGGGGGGCGACATTGGTTCGCTGGCGGTGAATGGGACGGTCAACGATTTGGCGATGGTGGGGGCGCGACCGCTGTATTTGAGCGTGGGGTTCATTTTGGAAGCAGGCTTGGAGGTGGCGACTCTACAGAAAGTAGTAGCTTCCATGCAGCGAGCCGCCGCGATCGCTGGGGTGCAGATCGTCACGGGCGATACGAAGGTGGTGGAACGGGGCAAGGCGGACGGGATGTATGTCAACACGTCGGGGGTGGGGGCGATCGCTCCCGGAATCGCCCTCGGGCCAGAATGCTTGCGTCCGGGGGATGTAGCGATCGCTAGCGGCGACTTGGGGCGACACGGCATTGCGGTGATGTCGGTGCGTGAGGGGTTGGAGTTCGAGAGCGAGATTCGGAGCGATTGCGGGTCTTTGGCGGCAAGCGCGATCGCCTTACTCGATGCCGGAATTGACGTGCGCTGCATGCGGGACTTGACCCGTGGGGGCTTGGCGAGCGCTTTGAACGAGTTGGCCGCAGCCGCACAGGTCGAAATTGCGATCGAAGAAACTGCCATTCCAGTGCGAGAAGACGTGCGGGGGGCGTGCGAGATTCTCGGCCTCGATCCGCTTTACATCGCCAATGAAGGACGCATGGTGGTTTTTGTCTCTCCTGCCGATGCGGAGCGCGCGATCCAGATTTTGACGGAGGTGCAACCCGGCGATCGCGATGCTCTCCCCCGCGTTATCGGTCGCGTTGCGGATGGACGAACGGGGTTGGTGACGATGACTAGCGCGATCGGCAGTCGCCGGATTGTGGATATGCTCAGCGGCGAGCAACAGCCTCGGATTTGTTGATTACAGAAACACGAGGGTTGAGAGGAGACTCGCGCCCAAGGCGATCGCCAAAATCGTCGCGCACCAGCGAGCCAGCGCCCGACCGCCGATGAATGAAGCCAGACACGCTTTGACGGCAGTGTTCACCCAAGCGGCGAGCAAGATTCCCGTTGCCGCAACAGCCGGATTGAGAGTGCCGGATGCATTTCCGTTGACCGACTGAGCCAGCGAAATACTGACCGCATCCACGTCGGCGATGCCAGACAGGGCGGCGAGGGCGTAAATGCCCGACTGGCCGAACCGAGCTTCGGCAGCGCGCACGAGCACGAACAGGGCAGTCAGCAAGAGGCCGAATCCGAAGGCTGATTTGAGATCGAGCGGGTTGTCTACTTCCAATTTGGCGGCTTGGGCTTGGGGGAAGGGGCGACGGGCGATCGCGATCGCCGCCAGCAACGGCACGATCGCCAAGATGACAGTCGGCAGCGCGATACGTTGCAGCACGCTCGTATTAATCACCGCAATTTCGAGCAACAGACGCGGCACCATCGTTGCAGCGGCTAAGGTAATGCCTGCCCCCAAAAGCGGAACCGTATTCTCGTCCTGACGCGCCATGCGCGCGAAGGCCACCGTTACGGCAGTGGATGATGTCAACCCACCCAGCAAGCCCGATAGCAAAATGCCCGTGCGCGCTCCCAGCAGTTTGATCGAGAAGTAGCCGACGTACGAAATCCCGGCAATCAGCAGCACCAGCAAGCCGATCGTGCGAGGGTTTAAGGCTGCCCAGGGGCCGAGATCGCGATCGGGCAGGAGGGGCAACACCGCCACCGAAAGCAGTAAAAGCTGAAGCGTGGCTCGGAGTTCGCGGCGATCGAGGTAGGTGACGACGCGATGCACTTCTTGCTTGAGACCGAGCAAAATCGCCACGATCGCCGCAATCCCCAACGCCTCAATTTCGTACCCCTGCACGGCCAAACCACCCAAGCTGAACGTCAGCAACAGCGCGAACTCTGTGGTGATGCCAAAGTCCTGGGATTGTTTCGCCGTCAGTGCATAGGACACCGCCAAGATCGCCCCTAATGCGGCAAAAGCTCCTGCCAGCACGTTCGCTCCCAAGTCCACCGCCAGCTGCGCCGCAATGCCCCCCAGCAAACCGACAAACCCGAACGTCCGCACCCCCGGACTGCGCAAACCCACTTGCGTTTCGCGACTCGCCCACCCCCGCTCCAAACCGATGATGAGGCCGATGGCGAGAGCGATCGCGAACTGAGGAACGAGCATGGGCGAGCAACAGGCTAATTTAAGACGTTGACCCTTCGATGGCGGCTAAATCTTCGAGGGTTTGGCGCGCAGCATCGCGATCGAGAATGCTGATGGCAAAGCCGACGTGGACGATGACGAAGTCGCCGATTTGAACCTCGGGCACGAATGCCAGATTCACGGTTTTGACCGCGCCGCCGAAACTGACTTTGCCCGTCCGCGTCATCGGGTCGTCACCGTCCATATTGAGGAGTTCTCCCGGTACGGCTAGGCACATGATGTCGGCTCCTCATCTGAGAGGTAGCGCGTGGCGGCCACGAGTTGACCGAGGGCGATACCCCCATCATTCGGCGGTACGCGATGGTGCCAGTAAGGGGCAAACTCGGCAGCTCGAAGTCGAGTGATAGCACGTTCGGTCAGGTATTTGTTTTGGAAACAGCCTCCCGTCAACACTACGGGCAACGCTCCTGCGGGCGCGATCGCCTGCCGCACTCGCTCCGCGATCGCCAGCATCATCTCGACGAGCGTGTTGTGAAAGACCGAAGCCACGTATTCTGTCGAGCGTCCTTGCCTTAGATCGGCCACGAGTGCTTCAATCGCAGGTTGCCAGCGAACGACAATCGCCTCGCGCTCGAACTGCTTGGGAATCGCGAGCTGGAACGGATAGCAATGCTCAGTGTCAACGGATTCAGCCGCAAACTCCAGCTCCATCGCGGCTTGTCCCTCGAACTGCGCCACCGGGCAGAGATCGGCGATCGCGGCGACAGCATCGAACAAACGCCCAATGCTAGAGGTGAGCGGGGCATTGATCTGCTGTTGCAGCATGACCCGCATGATCTTAACGTCCGCGCGATCGAAGGCGCGGATTGGAGCTAACCCGGTCATCGAAAACAAGGTATCTCCGTACAGTTCGTGCAGCAATCCCAACGCTGCGCGGCGGGGTTCGCGAGCCGCGCGATCGCCCCCCGGCAACCGAAACGGATGCAAGTGTGCCACCCGGCGGTAACCTTGGCGATCGATCAGCAGAAACTCTCCACCCCAGAGCGTGCCGTCCGTCCCGTACCCCGTGCCGCCCCAAGCGATGCCCAACACGGGAGTATCGCGATCGCCCAAAAGCTGATTGTCCGCCATGCAAGCCAACACGTGCGCGTGATGGTGCTGCACGGACACGACCTCTAACCCCGATTGGTTCGCGAAGTGGGTCGAACGGTAGTCAGGGTGTAGGTCGCACGCGATCGCCTCCGGGCGCGCCTCGTAAGGATCTTGCAGATCGTCCACGGCACGACGGTAATTCTCCACGCTCGCTACCGTATCGAGATCCCCGAGATGCTGACTGAGAAACGCGCGCCGTTCGACCGACAGCGCCACCGTATTCTTTTGGTGAGCGCCTGCCGCTAGTACCGTGATATCGGTCGATAAATCCTCACCGACCGGGAGGGGAGCATAGCCGCGCGCCCGCCGCATCATCATCGGTTGCCCCATCACCACCCGCACCACCGAATCGTCGATCGGACGAGCGATCGGGCGATCGTGAACGAGAAAGAGATCGGCAATGTCACCCAGGCGATCGCGCACCTCGCGTTCGTCAAAACAAATCGGCTCGCCGCTGAGATTGCCGCTAGTCGCAACGATGGGAAAGTCCAGTTCTGCCAGCAAGAGGTGATGCAAGGGCGTATGGGGCAGCATCACCCCCAAATACGGATTATTCGGAGCCACGATACTGCTGGGGGCGATCGCGCGCGGACTGTCGAGACGACGCTTGAGAATCACGATCGGAGCCGCTGGCGATCGCAGCAGGTCGGCCTCTGCATCCGATACTTCGCACAGCGATCGCGCGACGTCCAAACTCGGCACCATCAGGGCAATCGGCTTCACCGGACGGTGTTTGCGCTGGCGCAAGCGTTCGACTGTACGGCGATCGCGAGCGTCCGCCATCAAATGAAAGCCCCCCAACCCTTTCACGGCGAGGATGTCTCCCGCGCGAATCGCAGCCGCAGTTCGTGCGAGTGCCTCATTTCGGGCAGCCAAGACCGTCCCTTGCCGATCCCACAGTTCCAACTGCGGCCCGCACTCAGGACAAGCATTGGGTTGAGCGTGAAAGCGGCGATCGCGAGGATTGGCGTATTCAATTTGGCAGGTGGGGCACATGGTGAATTTCCGCATGGTAGTGTGCGGGCGATCGTAGGGTAGGGCTGTGATGATGCTGTGGCGCGGACCGCAGTGGGTGCAGTTGGTAAAGGGATAGCGATAGCGGCGTTGCGTCGGGTCGAACAGTTCCCGCATGCAGTCCGCACAGGTGGCGAGATCGGGCAGCATCAGCGCTGTTTTGCGACCTTCCCCACTAGGCTGGATGACGAACTCGCGATCGCCTTCCACCTCGGCAGGTTCGAGCTTCAGAGTATGAATCTTTGCAGGAACAGGAGGTTCAGTTCGGAGGCGCTGCACGAAGGTTTGCAAGTGATCGGGCATGCCTTCAATGGCAATGTCTACTCCTGCCGCCGAGTTCCGCACCCAACCGGTTAACTGCATGTCGGTGGCTAAGCGATAAATGAAAGGTCGAAACCCCACGCCCTGAACAGCTCCCGCGATCGAAAGCAGCCATCGGGTTTGTG
>JBCBTL010000226.1:0-5174 GCA_039818705.1 Cyanobacteria bacterium J06639_1 | reverse complement strand
GGGGTAGATGAGGCGCTCAGTGCGGACAACTTCAGGAGACTGGAGCGATGTAGCGCCACCAAAACGAGATGAAAAGGGCAAAGAGTACGCATCCGCGACAGCCGGGTTCACTCGGTATCCCAGGTCAGCAAATTGAGCGATCGTCAAGCGACTGAGCGGGTTAGCTCCTGTCGTCACTCTAGAAGTCATGAGTTCTGAGCCAAACGTGCTTTCGCGCCAGTGGGAATTAATCGAGCCTGCTCCTCCGAGATTTTCCACCGGCACCGTTCCCGATTCGCCTAAATCGGCATACGCTTGCTGGGCGTTCGTCCCGAGGAAGCGAGGGTCGTTCAGGCCGATGCCGCCCGAATTTTGACTGAGTAAGCCGAGATCGGTCCAAATCGTCCCGAACCCGAGTACGTGAGCCATCTCGTGCAGGGCGATGTCGAAGAGTTCTCCATCTCGTTCTAGTTGATCCAGGTCGTTTGTATCGAACTGCAACACGCCGTACACGGGTAAGTTCGACCCAGGCCGGAGAACGCAGGGCCCGGCTTGCGCTAAGGTTCCGTTCGCGCGATCGATGGGGACGGCATAAACATCGATCGCCAAGTCGTCAACGGTTTCATCAAACAAAGGTGTTCCATCCAAGCACTCATTGGGCTCGATCCGAACGGATTCTGAGGGTGAATCGGAGAGGATCGCGCGCATCCAGCGATTGGCGGCATCGCGAACGACGGCTTGCTGGGAAGGACTGAGGCTAGTGTCGAAAAAGCGCAGCCGAATGTCAAATTCGCTGGGGGGGGCTAGGCACGGTTGAGTTTGGCCGGGGACGAATGTGATATCGCTGGCGCTCAAGGTATCTGACGGGATGAGGATGACATTGGTGACGCTGGCGAGGGTGTCGGCTTGGTTGACGCGATCGCCTAAGTTCGCACCCGCCAAAATCGCGGCAACATCGTTCGGTTGAGCGCCGCTGTTGGCTTCAACGTAATCTACGCACTCAGGCGCGAGCAGGTCGGGATTGAGACTAACTGCCGTGACTTCTCGGGTGGCATCGAGCAAGCGATTCGCAGCATCGGCTACTGAGATCGCGTCTAGTGAACTGGCTGGAAGATTGGCGATCGCTAACGCAATGGCCGCATCTTCGAGTGCGACTGCACTGGGATCGTCGCGAAAAATGCCCGAAACGCGATCGCTTGTCTTGGCAGAATCAGAAGAGACCACGGTGGACGAAAGCGGAGCAACCGTTTGAGGCGACTGGGATTGGCATCCGCTTAATGTCACTAACAGCCCCGAGAAGAGGCTGAGGGGGAGGCGCGATCGACTGACATTCAATGACATGCACGTTTCACAGGGGTGAAAAAGCGACTCAAACGCTCGCGAACCAAGTATGCCCGATGAGGGAGAGTAACGTACCTGACGCACGACATGTCTGAAATCGGTATGGAGTTAAGGATTCGAATTGAAAAGTTCGTAGGGATCGGCGGCGTCTAGGTTGACTTCGTAGCCGAGGTCGGCAAATTGAGCGATCGTAATGCGACTGAGGGGCACGAATCCTGCTTGGCCTTCAAATGTCATCAACTCGTTGCCGAAAACACTCTGTCGCCAATGGGCGAGATTGGCATCTTCAGGCGCTTCATTCTCCACGGGTACGAAACCTGTACCGCCTAACTTTTGGTATTCCTGAGTAGCCAGCGGTCCGACAAAAACTGGCACCTGCACTCCGTTCTCAAGTTGACTGGTCAGCAAGCCCAAGTCTTGCCAAATCGTCCCATAGCCGAAGACGTGAGCCATCTCGTGCAGTGCAATCTGGGCCAGTCGTCCATTTTGCGTAATGTCTTCTAAATCAGCGGCATCGAAGCGAACGAAACCGTAAGCAGGCAAGTCAGAACCATTGCGAAATGCACAAGGACCTGCCTGGGCCTTAATCTCATCTCGACCGTCAATCTCTAATGCAAAGACATCAATAAACACGTCATCAATCGCGATGTTATTGACTGGAGGCCCCGAAGCACATCCGCTAAACGTCAACGTTTCACCGGGAAGGTCAGAAATAATGGCACTCATCCAGTGATCGGCTGCACCACGGATGATGTCCTGCTGCTGAGGGGTGAACGCATTTTCGTCAAAACGGAGCTGAATGTTGAATTGACACGCATTGGTTTGGCCGGGAATGAAGAGGATATCCTCAGCCGAGATATTGACAGTCGGTGAGAGGTTGCTGGCTTGGAATGCCAGGGTGGTGGCATCGAGTGTCGAACTGTCATCGAGCGCCCCCGTCAACAGAGCTGCAACATCGCCAAGCGCGATCGCCCCTCCAGATTCAAACACAGTATCTTCTTCCACATAGTTCGCACAATTGGCCTGGAACCGCTCGCTTTCAATGCGGTCGAACTCAACTTTATTCGGACTGCGCAAGAGCTGGCTGGAAGCCACCGCCACGGACTCTGGAGTGACTGCATTCGCAGGTAAGTTCGCGATCGCCAAAGCAATCGCCGCATCGGTAACGGTTGTATTGCTCGGATCGCCCTGAAAAATAGACGACACGCGATCGCCAGGCCGAGAAACAGCAGAAACGCGAGTTACAGTCTCTGGCTGTGATGAGGCGATCTCTGGCTGTGATGGAGCGATCGCATTGGGAGAATGACTGGAACAGCTACTTAAAAGAGTTGCAATCGCGCCGCTGAAAAGAAATGCTAGCGATCGCGAACGAAAAGGCACGAACACCATCAAAATATTGCTCCACAAGACCGAGACAAGGAGGATACTCGCGCACGCTCAAGTATCGTTATTTGCCCTAATGCCCGGTAACGTCGCCGATCGTAGTTGGATTGTCAGTGACCCAAATCACTGGAGGCTCAAGGAGGGTTGCGATGTCGGTGCTGGCACGAGCCGTATGTCTCGGTTTCTGGCGCGCTCTCCGCTGCGAGGGTAAGAAAGCTACATAAACAACTGTGTAGTTCCCGTTCCCTCACGAATGGCTGCGCTAGGTTAGAACACTAAGCGCCGGGAGAGAAGGCGCGATCGCAGGTTGGGAGTTGGAATGGTGACAACGCTTGCTACGCGAATCGGTCAGGTAAAACCGTCATTGACGTTGGCGATCGCGGCGAAAGCAAAGGCCATGAAAGCCGCTGGAGAAGATATCTGCGGGTTTGGGGCGGGCGAACCCGATTTCGATACTCCCGAGTTCATCAAGGCAGCGGCTGTTCGAGCGCTGCAAGACGGTCACACGAAGTACGGCCCGGCGGCGGGAATGCCCGCGTTACGAGAGGCGATCGCGACCAAGCTCCAAACCGAAAATCAGCTCCCGTTCCAGACAGAAAACGTACTGGTGACGAACGGCGGCAAGCAATCCCTGTTTAATTTGGCGATGACGATGCTCCAGCCTGGGGATGAAGTCATTCTGCCCGCGCCCTACTGGGTGAGCTACGCCGCGATGGTGGCGATGGCCGAAGCAACCGCCGTTGTGGTGAAAACAGAAGAAGCCAATCAGTTCAAGATGACGGCAGCACAGCTCGACGCTGCGATAACGCCGAAGACGAAATTACTGATGTTGAACTCCCCGTCCAATCCGACAGGGGCAGTGTATTCGAGAGCTGAATTGGAGGCGATCGCGGAGGTCGTTCTCAAACATCAGCTCTACGTCGTATCGGATGAAATCTACGAGAAATTAATCTACGACGGCTGCGAACACGTCAGCATCGGCAGTTTGAGTCCAGAAATCTTCCAGCGCACGATCGTCAGCAGCGGGTTTGCGAAAGCCTACGCCATGACAGGGTGGCGACTCGGGTATTTGGCGGCTCCCACAGACATTGCCAAAGCTGCCATTACCTTGCAAAGCCACAGCACTTCAAATGTGTGTACGTTCGCACAGTACGGAGCGTTGGAAGCGCTCGCGAATCCGGCTTCGGAAAAGGCGATCGCCACCATGCACCGCGCCTTCACCGAACGGCGCGAGGTGATTTACCAAAAGCTCGCAGCAATTCCAGGCGTAACCTGTCCGAAACCGATGGGGGCGTTTTACGTCTTTCCGAATATCTCTGCATTTGGACTGGACTCGATCGCCTTTTGCGATCGCCTTCTAGAAACCCAGCGCGTCGCCGCCGTACCGGGCATCGCCTTCGGCGCCGACGAGTGCATCCGCATGTCCTACGCCACTGACTTGCCGACAATTGAAACGGGATGCGATCGCCTAGCAACATTTGCCTCAGCTTTGGAGTCCTGAGCGTTCTCGCTTTCACTTTCTTGCATCCAGTCCGCCTGAAGCGATGCTGCGCAGCCAGAAGTGCGCTTCTACGCAGACTCTCTCAGAGGTAAGATATCTGAGCCGAAGGAGTGGGTACTTTACATCTGAAAGCTGAGGTATGTGAAGTGGTTACAAAGAAGCGCTTTGTTGAATTTGCGATAGAACTCAAGTGGACTGGGGCTGATGCCAGGCGAGCCTATGAGGCAAGTCAGCTAAATTTAAAGTCAGTTGATGATGACGACGAATATTCCTTCACTCTCGCATTGGCAAGTTTTGCTGGAAGTGAATTAGCAAAACGGCAAGCGCTTCAGGCAGCTCAAAAAGCAGCCGTTACGAAGAAGAAAAATGAAATCAGAAAAATCAAGCAAGACTATGTCGAAAATATCCAAAAGATAACTCAAGATCTACAACACGAGCGAAGCCTTCTTGTCAGTATTATCTCTAGGGTCTATGGCATAGCAAAGCAATTTGGAATGCAAGATCCCTGGGTGGAGTCGTTACTGGCTAATTATCATGAGTTTATTCGCGAAGAAGTTTCTGAAACAGAAGCGGATCTAGAGCAGTACTCAAGATTCCTTGACGAAGAAATGTCGGAGATCGAATCTGAAACGATTTCTAAGGAGGCTTCTTAAGCATGACAGGCGGAGATGTCACTCGTGAGCAACTTGTCAACAATGGCTTGTCTCGCTACCACTCAGTGCAGCTTACCAAACTACTCAAATCTCGCGGAAGAAAAGGACGAGCCTTCACCTATTCAGTTCGCGACGTGATCCAAGAGGCTCGCCTTTACCTCGAACGACCGCGAGTGAAAAAAACTAGTCGCCAATCGATCTCACAGGTCGTTGAAGTACTATCTGCATCCCTCGGAAATGTTGTGACTGTCAACTTCGGTTTACCCGCTCAAGAATTAGGGTTGAGTTCTCTAGCAAGAAGTGCAGTGGAAGCCATG
>JBCBTL010000225.1:0-5180 GCA_039818705.1 Cyanobacteria bacterium J06639_1 | reverse complement strand
CGAAGGCGCGATGTCTCCCGATATCTGGCTCACGATCCGGCCTCCTCTCGACGCGCTCGACGAATATTGATGACGACCACGGGCAAAATTGCCATCATCAGCACGACCGCGATCGCGCTTCCCCGTCCGAAATTCCCGAAGTTAAACATTTCTTTGATCATGCGACTGGCAAGCACTTCGGTACCTTGATTGCCCGCTGTTGTGACGTAAACGATATCGAACACTTTCAACACCAAAATCACCACCGTTGTGGCGACGACCGCGATCGTCGGGCGAATCGTCGGCATCGCAATCCGCCAGAAAATTTGCCATTCATTCGCGCCGTCAATCCGCGCCGCTTCCAAAATATCCGCCGGAATCGCTTTAATTGCCGCCGATAGCAGCACCATGCAAAACCCCGTTTGCAGCCAAATCATGATGGCAATCAGAGCGAACGTATTCAGCGGTCGCTCCACCAGCCAGCCGATTGGATCGCTGCCCACTCCAGTGGCGATCACGTTGAGCAACCCAATTTGCTCCCGCCCCGCCGGACGATAGGCATAAACGAATTTCCAAATCGTGCTGGCTCCCACAAACGAAATCGCCATCGGCAGAAAAATCGTGGACTTGGCGATCGCCTCGTAGCGCACCTTATCGCTCAGCACGGCCAGCAGCAGCCCCAACCCGACGCTAAATCCCGTTACTAGCACCAGCCACAGCACGTTATTGCGAATCGCGATCCCCATCGCGTTATCTCGCAGCACGAAAGCATAGTTCGCGAACCCAACAAACGATTCCGATCGCCGATCCAAAAAGCTCAGATAAATCGTATTCAGCGTGGGTAGCACTAAATAGGCCGAGAGTAAGGCGATCGCGGGCGACACGTACACCCACGGCAAACACCGCTCCTGCCACGCCCTCGGGAGCCGCATCACGACAGCATTTGCTCCCAAAAAGAAGCCCACTACGCTACCAACCCCCAAGCCCGTAGCCAGCAGCAACGACAGCACCCGGCTCAACCAAATCCACTCCAGGCCGTAGGCGATCGCCAATGCGCCCCCCAACCCGACGAACAGAGCGATCGCGATCCCCCAAAGTCTTCGTTGTTTCACGATCTCGCCCGCAACTCCACCGCCACGATATCTCAGGCATCCCGTCACCTCATCAGCAGGTCTGTTTGGAGAGGATGCGGATCTGACGCGAAAGGCAATCCGGTACGATACGACTACACTTGACGCTCCCCGACTGATTCATGACTGACTCTTCCAACGAACTCACCTGTCCGGTGTGCAACGTCAAAATTATCCCCGCCCCCAGCGGCGATCGCGTTCTGTTTTCTAGCGGCGCGCCGGGCACGAGAGCGCGTCTGTGGGCGCGCGTCTGTCAGTTCGTCCAGCGCCCCGGCTGCATCAATCAAAACCAAGACGCGATCGGCGCAGTCTCCCCCGACGACGCTTACAAGCCCGACGCTCCGCAACAGCAATAGTCCGCAACAGCAATAGATCGAGCCGCCCGCCAGAGCTGCCCATCGAACGGACTAGCCGATTCGCATCAAGGCTTTGCCGCCTCGCGTTCTTGCAAGCGCAGAATTTCAGACTCGATGCGAGTTTTCAAATCCTCGTCATCCTTGAGCTGAATCGTAATGCGGTTGTAGTCGGGAACTGTGAAATCGTGAGTTTCGATAATTTCCGTGGCTTTGCGGATGTATTCCCGCTTGATCGTCAGTTTTGCCGATTCGTCATCCGCGCTTTCAGATCGCTCCAGCGCCTCCTGACGGAACGGCTCCAACTCCAGAACCACCTTGGCGAACAGTTCTACTTGACTGTCGGGAATCGTTTCCGTTGCGTTGGCCTGAGCGCGCGCGGGCAGCATCACGCCAGCGCCGATCGCGACACTCGCCCAAACTCCCAACACTCCAGCCACCATCGCGCGAATCGCCATGCCTTTTTCCCGATACCCTCGACTCATCGCTGTCTCTCACGCTCCCTGACGGCTCACACCTGCGATCGCAACCAGCGCCGCGACTCATCTCGCGCTTCGCTTTGCGATGAAGCCGACACCATCGGACTTCACGATTCTGTGACTTGCCGCCACCCCAGTATGTTCCAATCCCGGGGTGCGAAACCACTCTCTTTCCCGCTCGCGCGCCCCACTTTTCCAGCCCTTTGCTACCCATCAGAGCAATCGCAGAACTTTGTTATGCAACGTTTAGCGATCGCCACCAAGTTGGGTAGCCTATGAAAGCACCTATTTCAACCGAGTAGACGCGCAATCCGAGCTTGCGCCTCATTTCCGAGATCGTTCGAGGGGAATCGCGCCGATATGACCGCCCGCATTTTAGTTGTCGATGACGAATTGAGCGTCCGCACCCTTCTAGGCCGCTACTTTCAACAACTGGGCTACGAAGTCGCGATCGCCTCAGACGGCCAAGGGGCGATCGAAACTTTCCACGGATTTCAGCCCCATTTAGTCGTCCTCGATCTCAACCTGCCAGACATTAACGGCTACCAACTCTGCCAAATCATGCAGCAAGAGACGGGCGTTTACATTTTGATGCTCACCTCCCGCAACGCCGCCGCCGATCGGCTGCACGGATTCCAACAGGGCGCGGATGACTACATTACTAAGCCATTCAACCTGCCCGAAGTCGGCGCGCGCGTAGCGGCAATCCTCAAGCGCCAGCGCCCCGTTGCCGCCTCTGCCGAGCCTCTTCTGCAATTCAACGACTTCATCGTCAACCCCGACAATCGCGAAGTCCGACGCGGCAATAAACTGATCCCCCTCACCGCCCTCGAATTCGATTTGCTCTACACGATGGCGCAAAACCCGCGTCGGGTGTGGCGTCGCCCCGAACTCATCCAAGCCGTCTGGCCGGACAATCACAGCGGCGACGAGCGCGTCGTAGACGTACACATCGGCCAAATTCGCAAAAAGCTCGAAACCCACACCCACCAACCCGAACTGATTCGCACCGTGCGCGGTGTGGGCTACAAATTCGAGCCCCCCGCCCCTGAACTCGATGCTGCCAACGCCCTCCAAACCACGAATACTTCTGCTTAGACAATCGAGCTTTATCTCGAAACATCACGGATCGTGTCATTTTCGTTACGGTCGTTGCCGGGGGAAGCAGCGGCTCGATATGGTGCTTTTGGCTTCAAAAGCTTTGTCAAAATCCTGATTTAAACCAGCCTCCGGGAGCGATGCTCGGGGGCTATTTTAATGGCGCGCGATCGCCCTCTACGGTAGACCTAAAGTGTCCCAGTTGAGGCGGAACGCGCATGCGGGTGGTGCTAGCCGGATATTACGGCTTCGGAAATGGCGGTGACGAAGCGTTGCTCACTAGCGCGCTGCAAATGCTGCCCGACGGCGCTCAGCCGATCGTTCTATCCCCCGTCCCCAAAGCCACGTCAGACACCTACGGGGTTGCCAGTCTCAACCGCTGGGACGGCCTCGGCATTCAACGGCTATTTGGAGTTGCTGACGCATTTGTCTGGGGGGGCGGCAGTCTCATGCAAGATCGCACCAGTTGGCGCAATCCGCTGTACTACGGCGGTCTGATGGGGCTAGCTCAGCGCTCGGGGCTCATTACAATCGCCTGGGCGCAAGGCATCGGCCCCCTGGAAAAGTCTTGGACGCGCTGGATTACTCGCTCTTGCCTTCAACGCTGCACGGCAGTAAGCGTGCGCGATCGCGGTTCTTCAAAACTTCTAGACGAATGGAACGTACCTCACGTCCTCGCCCCCGATCCGGTGTGGGCGCTGACCGCCAGCGACGTGCCCAATTTACAGTTTTCAGAACACCCGAGCATTGGCGTGGCGTTGAGATCGCATCCTCTGCTCACCGACGAAAGACTATCCCTCATCCGCGAAGCCCTCGGTCAACTCCAGACGAAAACCAACGCTCGCATTCTCTTAATTCCGTTTCAGCCGCGCGCGGATTTGGCGATCGCCCAACACCTCCACCAACATCTGGGCGAACATTCCCAAATTCTGGAACTCAGCGATCCGCGCCAGCTCAAAGGCGCACTAGGACACACGAGCTTAACCATTGCCATGCGGTTTCACGGCCTCGTGATGGCAGCGGCGGAAGGCATCCCCATTTTCGGCCTCAGCTACGATCCCAAAGTCGATCGCCTCTTGCAAGCCCTCGACGCCCCCGGCTGGGACTTGGCCGATCTACCCACAGACCCCCAGCACATCGCTCAGGCGTGGCACGACTGCTACACTCAGCGCCGCGCCCTCAGTGCCCGCCAGCTCGAAACGTGGCATCACAACGCCCTCAAGCATCAGATGGTGTTGTCAGAATGCTTGCAAATAATCACTGCCTAAACCTATCGCAACGACTCTTGCAGCGCCTCCATTGCCTCTTGGCGCATGTGCTTAGCCAAGCGAAAGAGTTCCTGTCCGGTATGCAGGTGGCGATCGTCGAAGTTGAGCGGAAAAAACTTCATTTCATCCAAAGCATCTTCCAAATGATTGAGGACGTAGTACAGCCGCGACGCAACCCCAGCCAGAGAGCTGGGATTCGGCAGCTTACGAAACGTACTTCGAGCTTTGTCGAACTTCAGGCGGCTGCTGTCCAAATAGTCTGAGAATGCCTCGATCAGCTCGTCGTCAAACGGATCGGCAGACAGCGATCGCAACTGAGGCGAAAGCGATCGCAAAAGTTCAGACAATGCCCGATTGAGCGGCGCGTACACCTGCTTAAGCCAGCGATCGCGCGCCAGCGCTTCATCCGTAAGGCTAGTTTCCTGCCGCTGTTGCCGATACTGAGCTTGCGCCCGCGCCGCCGATCTCGCCGTGCGATCGCCCCGCCCCGACATTTGCCGATCGTACTGCCGCCGCGATTCCACATGCCGCAACACGGCATAAGCCTCATTCACCGCCCGCATCCGAGCCGCCCGATCGCTCTCCGTGGTTTGTCCCGCCCCGACATCGGGATGATACTTCTTCGCTAAACGACGATACGCCTGTTTGATATCGGCGGCTGAGGCTGAATTCGCCAGCCCCAACACCTGATAGTGATTGCGATCGTTCAAGACTTGCCCGGTCACCTTAACCTTCCGTATGTCGTTCTAGTCGTTGCCCGGATCTAGTCATTCCCTGGAATCGTCTCGTCCCGGAATCGTCGCCAGCGACCGATTACCGCAACATCTTACCGCCAGCCTACAATTGGGGCATTTCTCCCCAGAGGGTTCGACC
>JBCBTL010000224.1:0-5210 GCA_039818705.1 Cyanobacteria bacterium J06639_1 | reverse complement strand
TGAGAACTTCGTGCGTCTTTTAAGACTTTTGCAGGACGCTATCTACAACCCAATCTCGGTATCTTTTGAGTGCAAGTTTCATCCCGGAGTTTTCTAATGAGCATTGAAGATAAAGCAAAAGCCACAGCAAAGAATCTCGAAGGCAAGGCACAAGAGGCCATTGGCAACATCACTGGAGATCCTGAAGATAAGGCCGAGGGCAAAGCCAAGCAAGCCGAGGCTGAAGTTCGCCAGGGCGTTGAAAATGTTAAGGACAAGGCGAAGAAAGCAATCGACTAGGATCGCGCTCTATCGAGTTTCCTCAGATGTCACAATCAGCGATCGCTCGTGGGGGCGATCGTTTTTTATGGAGTGACTTTCACGAGGACTCTCTATCTCAGGCAGCAGAGGCAGTCTGACTTTAGCAAGATGCGATCGCCACTCTTGCCTGAGATGATTTAGATAAAGCAAAATCGCGTTTTCTGAACAGGTAAGGAGGCCATCATGAGCATTGAAGATCGCTTGCAAGCAACCGCCAAGAACATCGAAGGCAAAGTGCAAGAAACGGTTGGCGAAATCACGGGTAATCCCGAAGATAAGGAAGAGGGTAAGGCCAAGCAAGCTGAAGCTCAAGTGGAGCATGCTACTGAGAACTTGAAGGATAAGGCAAAAGCTGCGATCGACTAGTTCACGCTTTCCCTTCTCGAATAGGTATTACGGACAGCACATGCGCTGTCCGTTTTTTTGGTGCATCTAACACGTATTGTTTGGCAAAGACGACTGACTCGCGATCGCCTTTTCCTCACGCCTCAATTCGTTTTGACAGCGCCAGCGAAGCAGCGTGACCGACGAAGTGCGCTCCCAAACAGGTCGTACTGGCTAACACGATGAGAATGTCGAGGACGCGGATGACTTTGGCCGAGTCGTAAATATCCGTGCCTTGAGGAATCGCTAAAGACTTAGCCAGAAGGATACCCGCGCCGATTTCAGCGCCAAAGAAACTTAGCAACATGCCGCCAAGGCTGATAAAACTGCCGATTTGCAGCGCGCGGGCGATCGCCTCGCGCTCGGGACGCAAGCGCAGATCAGTCGCACTAAGCTTTTTGGCGAGTCTCGTGCAGTGGTACATCGCAAATGCACTCGCAGCAAGCGCTGCCACTCCCAGCGAAGCAAGGGTCAGAGCAAATCCTGTCGTCGCTCCGTTGCTGGCTGTACTTCCCAATTCACGACCGAAGACGGCGAAAAGCAGCATCGTTCCCGAGGCAATGACCGTAGCTAACTGCAACCAAAAGCTGCCCAATCCGATCCAGCGCAGTTCGCCAGCATGTCGAGAAAGTTCGTATTTGCTGCGTAAATCACTTCCAGCAGTTTCCACAACCGACACCTCTACATTCGGATTTCTCACTTCGAGTGAAGCCTGAACTCACCTGCGATCTCGTCCCGCCCCAGTGAGATTCAACCCCGCTCGCGATCGCTCTCTACCCTCAGCTAGAGAGACGCGAGAAGCGTCAATGTTACAATTCTTAACAAAAGCAGCCAAAAGGACACTCATCATGCAGACGCTACCTTACGCACTCAAGCCCAATGCTTCGGCAGTCGAACAACTGAAATGGCGATTGAACTGGGGCGAGCCTGCCCTGACGATCGTGGACGTTCGCGATCGCGAGTTATTCCGCAGCGAGCGCATTTCCGGTGCGGTGTCGATGCCCATGGACGAACTCGTGGCCAGCGCTTCGTCTACGTTTGAAGCGATCCGCGACATCTACATCTACGGCGAATCGGAAGAGCAAGCCACCCAAGCGGCCAGCCTGCTCAGCGATGCCGGATTCGAGTCCGTGATTTCCATTCCTGGTGGTTTGAAGGCTTGGAAAGGCGTGTCGGGTTCGGTTGAGGGAATCAACGCTTAATGACTGCCTCAAAGGTGGGGCGATCGCTATTTGATCGCGATCTCCCCACTCCATTCAAATGCGCATTGGCGCGATACATTTCAGGTTGAAAATGACGGACATGAGTTTATTTACGAAACTAGGTCTCTGGGTGATATCAGAAATCGTACTGACCGTGTTAGGTTACGACGACTTGGCTGATTTCAGCGAGGCGATGGCGATCGCCCAAGAGCATTCGAGTCGCACGGCGGCCTATGCCACGGTTGTCGTATCGGACGTGACCACTCTGTAAGGACTGTTGTTCTTTAGGGCTAAGCTTGCGGCGATCGCGGCACTACTTTCGGACTCGCTCGGCCAGGTCTGATGTTTGCGAGTGACCCTGAATGAGCTTGAAAAATACGCTGAGTTTGCCGTTTCGGTTTTGGATCGTGGCGGCGATCGCGTTTATTAATTCCGTTAGTTTTACGATTATCATTCCGGTTTTATATCCATACGCCAAGCAGTTTGGCCTCAGCAATTTTGAGGCGAGTTTGCTCACTACTGCATACGCGGCTTCTCAGTTTGTGGGCACGCCCATTCTGGGTAAGCTTTCTGATCGTTTAGGGCGCAAGCCACTCCTAATCGCGAGCTTGGTCGGGACGGTGGTAGCGAACGCGATCGCTTGCGTAGCAGGTACGCCTTGGCTGTTGTTTAGTGCGCGCATTCTCGATGGAGTGACGGGTGGCAATACATCGATTGCCCGAGCGATCGTCAGCGATACTACGCCTCACGAACAGCGATCGAAGGCGTTTGGGGTATTTAGCGCCGTGTTTCGATTGGGATTTGTGGCAGGGCCAGCGCTCAGCTATGCCGCGCAACAAGTGCCAGCATTTCCGGGCGTGTCGTCGTTGGGAATGAGCTTTGCCGTCGCGGGAGTGATGGCGGCGATCGCGGTCGTTCTCAGTTGGGTTGCACTGCCCGAAACCCACCCCAGCGACCCAGATTGCCCGGTGAATTGGCAAGATTTCGGGGTGCGGGATCTGGTGGGGGTGTTTCAGTCGGCGGGCGATCGCCAATTCGGACGGGCCTTTATCCTTACGTTTTTAAGTGGCAGCACGTTTACGATTTTCACGTTTGCACTTCAGCCATTTTTCTTGAATGCTTTGGAGCAAGATGCGAGGACGCTGGCGATCGCCATCGGCAACGCCAGTGCTCTCCTCGCTGGATTTCCATTCAAACGAGTTCCCTAAAAGAAGGGAATACTACCCCTAGTAAACCTGCTTGGGGGCTGGGTTGCAAGAGCAGTTTGCGACACCCTCCCCCGATCGCTCTCGCGTCGTACCTCAGTTTGTCCAACGCGATCGGCCCAGCGATTGGCGGAGCTTTAGTGAGCTGGGGATACCGCGTCCCGTTTTGGGTGACGGGGGTATTGACGTTGATGACCGCTGCATTCGCATTGCAGTTGCGATCGCCTCAATCTACCCCCGCTAAGTCCTCATAGGTTGTTACGCCACTGCTGCCGGATGCGGCTCTGCGGCAGGATCGATACGAGTCGGTTCGTCGCGAACGGGAATGGAAAGGCGATCGCCCCTTACCACGCTGCGGCTCTCCGACGGTAGCGCAGACGCTGACGGCAACTGGCGCTTTTCTAGTTTCAACTTGAGAACGCCGCGCACGTATTCAGCTTCAGAAGGTTCTGGCTGGACGAGGGCGGGTAAAGGAATCATGTGACTGATGAAGCCGTAGCGAATTTCGCTGCGGTAGTACACGAAGTCGCCGCCCGTACCGCGATTGCGCGGCAGCCGCTCGTAGCGAATTTTGACGTAGTTTTCGCCGACGGATAAGTCGATATCGCGAGCGTTCAGCCCTGGCATTTCGACCGAGACGAAAATGCGATCGTCCGTTTCGAGAATTTCGGTGGGGTGCAGGAGCGTGCGCTCTTCAGGCGATCGCGTTTTGGCTGAAGCCTCTTCAGAACCGTGAAAGGTATTCTCTAAGAAATGTTTGACCATTTCGATTTCTAGAGTGGTTTTCCAATACGGAAAGGCCATAAGAAAAGTCCCTCTTGTTGTTAAGCTATCTACTGGTTAGCATAGATAAACTCTTCCGCAACTGCCTTATACAGACGAATGATTTGTCCAAAATGACCGATCGAAAGACATCTATCAAAAGACATAGATTTCGAGAAATCGCGGTTTTTGATGAGATGTGAGATAGTAAGTATCGTTCGTTTTGAGAGAGGCGATCGGGCGTGAAGCGAACCGCTCGTTCTCGCCCTCCTCATCCGGCTAGAAAATGTCTTCGATACCTTTCTTTAAGGCTTTGTTTCGCGGCCTGCTTTCAATCTTGATGCTGTCACGCCGCTGCTGCACAGACTGACTGCATTCGGGGTGGACGCGATCGCTTAAAAGTTGACGGCGCTCGCCCCTCCTCTCCCTCCAGACAGAACCAGATGCTACAAAAAATCCGAACAAACACGCGATCGCTCCGCATCTCCATCAAAATCTTTGCGCGGGACTAGCCCACTCCATCAGCCCGCCAACTCGTCAGTCCTGAAACTGGAGAGATCGCCCACCACCGGGAGCGTGAAGTGAAATTCGCTGCCGCCGTCAACGCCGGGAGACTCCGCCCAAATTTCGCCCCCCATCTCTTCCACAATGCGCCGACAGATCGCTAGTCCGAGGCCCACTCCCCCCGCCGACCGCTGCATGGCTCCTTCCTCTTGGGCAAAGCGATCGAAAATCGAATCGAGCTGGGTGTCCGTAATGCCGCGCCCCGAATCCGCGACGACCACCTCGATCGCTCCAGCCGCCGCCGGGGTTGGAGCGAGTGACGCGCGAATGTCGATCGCTCCCGACTCGGGGGTAAATTTGGCCGCATTGTCCAGCAGCTTCGAGAGCAATTCCACCAACATATCGGCATCCACCAACACGTTCGGCAAATTGTGGGGCAGGTCGATATCGATCGCCGGTATCCGCTCGGACTCGTACTGACGAGACAGACCGCTCAGCGCCAAATCCACGCAGGGCTGGAGCGCCGTTTCTTCGATTTGCCAGCGCACCTGCCCGCTTTCGAGCTTTGAGAGGGTCAAAAAGTCCTGCACCAGTCGTCTCATGCGTTCGGCATCGCCCGAAGCGGTTTCCAACATCGCCGTCTGCATCGCCGCAGGCATGTCGGGCTCGTCCGTCAGCGACTCCAAACAAATCCGAATCGTACTCAGCGGCGTGCGCAGTTCGTGACCGACGATCGCGATCAAATTCCGCTGGGCGCGATCGACGTGCTGCAACCGTTGAGTGAGACTCTCCAATTCCGCAAACGCCTGAGCCTGAGTCAGCGCTATCCCCACCTGCGTCGCGATCGCTTCCA
>JBCBTL010000223.1:0-5228 GCA_039818705.1 Cyanobacteria bacterium J06639_1 | reverse complement strand
GTTTTTTCACTTCGTCGGCGAGCTGTCGCGAGCAAGACACGGGGTAAATCCAATCCATCTCGCCGTGCATCACCAATGTGGGACAAGTCATCTCGAAAATGGGCGGGAATAAAAACAGGGGCGGTTTGGCTTCGTATTCCGCTTGAAGCTGGTGCAAAATATCGCGGTGGCGTTCGGGAGGCGTTGCCGCCAAGACGGTTTCGGCCTGCTGGCGGTAGGCGAACACGTCGGCGATCGCTCCCGTAGGCGGCGAGATCAAGATGGCTCCCGCAAACTGAGGCGCGTCGTTATCTTTGGCGCTGGTGGCACAAAGCGAGGCGGCCCAGGCAGCGGCTTCGCCCATCCCGAAGGCAATCCAGGGTTTCGGGAGTTCGGGGGTCGTACTGGCAACGGCAAGCACGCGATCGACATCTCCGACGGACTCTTGCGGGCCGACGTAGTCGCCTCCTGTAGCTCCCGTGCCGCGCCGGTCGAAGCGCAGCGAGCTGAATCCAGCCTCGGCTAGCACTTGCGCCCATTGCGCTAGCGGGCTGAAGCCGATGTCGGCATCGTTGCCATCGCCATCGCTGAGGCCGCCGCCGGGGAGCAAAAAGACGGAGGCGATCGCCTTCGATTCCGGTATCGTCAGCCGCCCTTGAAGCGCGATGTCGGAGTCTGGCAGCGGGATGTCAATCGTAAACGTCGAAGTCATAATTCGCTCTGCACTCGTACTTATTATCGTGCGGGTTGATTATTGTGCGGGTTGACTTCGCTTTGCTGAGGGGGCTTCAGTCTGGAAGGGGGCAGTGCTGCTGCAACAGGTCGTGAACGATCGCGATCGCGTTGGGCTGGGCGGGGACGGTGTAGGCTTCGGCTTCTAGCTGGCGGCGAATGTGGTTGTGATAGCGCAGAAAGTAGGGGCGCGTGAGTTTGGGGGGCTGAATGTCGAGACCCAGCGGCCTCAGGTTGCCGTTTTCTCCGGCGCAGGTTTGGGCGGCGTGGACGGCTTCGTGAATTAAGGTGGCGTCGGCATTGCCCAACTCGAAGGCAACGGGGTTGATCCAGATGGTTTGGGTTTTGCCTTGGAGTTGGCCGTAAGTTCCCCAGCGGGGTGGGGCTTCTAGCCGGACGGTAAATCCGTAGCTTTCTAGCGATCGCTGCAAGCGGTCGAACTCTGGCGACGGTGCCGAGAACGCGCGGGTTAAAACCGTCTCCGCTCGGGCTGGCGTGCTCCACGCAGCGATCGCCCACACGCACCCCGCCAGCCATCGGGCAGAGCGTCGGGTGAGGCATGACAAACGTGCGGACATGGCGAACGAAATCGTGATGAGGTGGGTGTTAGCGTAAGGGGGCAAGCACGGGACGCGCGAGATGGATCGACAGCACGAGCTAACCCATTTGCCAGCGAAGCCCAGAGGCACTGGGGCGATCGTGCTTACCTGCACTGTCGCTCTGTTTTTAGCTGGATGTCAAAACACGGAGTGGGGTCAACGGTTGGGCCGGGCGATCGCTCCCCCCATCCCTGCCGAATCGCCGCAATCCGATCCCCCTGCTCCGACCGACCCAGCCGAACCAACATCTGAAGGTCAGGCTCCTTCAACGTCTGAGTCAACTTCATCGGAGTCAACATCTGGCTCGTCGGTTCCCGAACCTGCGTCGCCCACTCCTGCGGTGAGGGTGTCTGGCCTTCGCTTTCAAGATCTCGACGAGGCTCCTGCGGCGCGCGAGGCGATCGCGGCTTTAGATGAACTGGGTGTATTCGATGAAGTTGTGGGCGATCGCTTTGCCCCTACCCGCAGCATCCGTCGCGGCGAGTTCGCCCGCTGGCTGGTGCGAGCCAACAATGCCGTGTATGCAGACCGTCCCGCCCGTCAAATTCGCCTCGGTACGCCATCCGACACTCCCATTTTTCTGGACGTACCGGAAGATCGACCAGATTTCATCTACATTCAGGCACTCGCGCGGGCAGGGTTGGCACAGGGCGATCGCGATGGCACGTTTCAACCCGATTTATTACTGTCCCGCGCCGAACTGATTCGGATGAAAGGGGCGATCGACGCTCCCCCTCCCGCATTAGGTGAAGCCGAAGCCCGCGCCACCGTCAGTCAGCTTTGGGGCTTCAGCGATGCGGACGAGATTCCCACCAGTGTCCTCAATACGCTGATCGCAGACGCTCGCCTCGGCGATGACTCGACTGTGAGCCGCACCTTCGGACTGACGCGCGTGTTCGACTCGCAAACTCCCATCACCCGAGGTGAAGCGGCGATCGCCCTATCTGCTTTCGGATCGTCTGGCGATCTGCGCAAAGCGATCGAACTCGTCTCCTCGCCACCAGCCCCCGAACTCAGCCCGACCAGTCCGAGCGATGCATCTGAAGACGATGAACGCGCGATCGACGAGCCATCTCCTCCCATCGATACCCCGATTTCAGACCCCGAGCCTGCGAGTGCTCCTGAAGCCGAGCTTGAAGACACGAAAGCCGAGCCTGAAGACACCGAAGCTGAGCTTGAAGACACCGAACCGGAAGGCGATCGCCCTCCCACCCAAGACGCAGCCCCAGAATCATCCTCAACCGATCCGAGTCCTGGCAGAGGTGGATTCATCACCGATACGCTCGACTCGAATCCTGCTGAAAATTGACGAGTGAGGCTCGAGCTAGGGTTTCTCCTCGTACCCTTGAATATTCTCCGGCTCGAACCGTCGAATCACAGCCGTCACCTGTCGTACCAGCGCGTCCGACCCCTGCGCGATGATGAGGTATTTTCCCGCGTTGAGGCGATTGCGATAGGTGAGCGCATCGCCGCTGCTTGTCGTAAATCCCGTCAGCCGCCCGACCACGAACGCTCCCATCGCGCCGCCAGCAGCCCCCATAAATCCACCAACGACGTGGTTACCGATCTCCCCCGCCCAGGCAAACGTCTGCAATCCAGAAAGCACGCTAAACGCAGCCCCCGAGAAGAACCCGAACGGAATCAGCCAATACGACAGCCACGTCGATTGCTTTTCGGCTTCCTCGTCTGGGTCGATCAAGCCGTATTCATCAGCGCTCTGATAGCCGCGCCCCAACATCGACACGCGATCCATCGGCACGTCAGCTTTTTCGAGTGCGAAGTAGGCTTTCTCAGCTCGAATGCGATCGCTCAGCACAGCTACGACGTAATTTTCAGCCACGGTTGTCTCGCCCACGCTCCTCCCTCAGCCTAGTGCAGAGTTTCTGCCCGAGAGACTGACAGGAGGTAGAGAAAACCGTCTCCGGTTGCGATCGCTTCGCTGTCGCGCTTCACTGAAGTGGACGGTCGATCTCGAACGCTCGTGAAGCGACGACAGGCATTATTGACAGGAGCGGGCTTAGCCTGTGGGTTGGCGTGGAGCGCCCGTCGGAGTGGGGCGCAATCCACATCGATGGGGACTTTTACTGCTCTCCACGTCTTCGAGCGCGATCGCTTCGATGGTGAGGACGGGCGCATTCCGTTTAGCGGATTGACGCTGGCGAACGGAACGCTGTTCGGCAGCACGTTTCGCGGCGGGACGAGCGACTTAGGCACCCTATACGCGATCGCCCCTGATGGGTCGGACTACCGCATCCTGCATCATTTTTCAGGCGAAGACGGCCACAAGCCCTATCACAAGCCCCTCGTGGTCGGCGATCGCACGTATGGCATCACCAAATTTGGCGGAGATGCGGACGAGGGCGTGCTGTTCGAGATCGGACTTGATGGCAGTGACTTCCGCGTTCTGCATCACTTTGCCAAAACGACTACCAACGCGGCGGGTCCGAATGCGGGGCCAATTTTGGTTGGCGATCGCCTCTACGGAACCTCATTTCACGGGGGCAGCTTTCGCAGGCCGGGAGCGATATATAGTTTCGACCTCAAAACGGAGGCGTTCGAGATTGTCTACAGTTTCGAGCCCACCCAGTCGAGGCATCCTACGGGACGATTGCTCGCGATCGATGGCTATCTCTACGGAACGGCGAGTGATTTCTTCGCGAAGGGTCGCTTCAATCGGGGCAGTATATTTCGAGTGCGTCCCGATGGCACGGAGTACGAGACCCTATATCGGTTTCAAGGCAAAGCCGACAGCGGTTACCCGTATGACGAGCTGGCATTTGACGGCGATCGCTTTCTATACGGCACGGCCTACGGCATTCCGGACGATCCCGGGGACAGTGGCAGCCTGTATCGCTTCGACATCCCATCCGCTCAGTTAGAAGTCTTGCACTCGTTCGAGCGTCCGCAGGTGGAGGGGAGTAAACCCAACGGCTCTGTCGCGATCGCCCCCGATGGCAGGCTGTACGCCGCTACCCACGGGAGCAACGCTTTGGGCGGTCAGGATTCCGGCACGCTCTTCACCATGCAGCCAGACGGTTCGGAGTTTGAAGTCTTACATCGTTTCACGGGGGGCGATGCGGGCGACACGCCCATGCGATCGCCCATTCTTGCGAACGACATTCTCTACGGAGTGACGGCCTTTGGTGGGGGGACACAACAGGACAAACCAAATTTCCCGCCCGGATACGGCCTCATCTATGCATTTGCTTTGCCGACGGTGTAGCGTTCCATCTCCTTTGACAGGTGAGAGTTGGTTGCGGCAGTAGGGTCGCGATCGCTGAGCCGCCGCGCTTCACTGAAATGGATAGGTGTAGGAGAAATGCACCTACATGGACTCCCGAGATCGTCGATAATAGGGTGTGCGCGAAAGTACAACTTTTAGCGATGAGACACAAAATAACAATCCCAAAGCTCCATCTGGATATGGCCTCAGTGACCCAGTGATACCGATCGCGCGTAAAAACTGAAAGGTAATACCGCGTTATGCATAAACTGTCTTCACTTACTTCAGGCAACTTCTCCAGAGATACATCAGACTTTGCTATCCAGTGGAGCCTCGCCAACCTCACTGGAAATATGCTAATTCTCGGGCCTCTAGTTTTAATAGAAGCATTTGAGCTGGTAATTCAGCGCTTCTGGCAGGACTACGATCCCTTTTCGTCATTTTCCTGGCTTACAAAGAGTCACTTAACAGACGAATTACTGCTAGTAGTAGTCATTGCTTTAATGATTAGTACTTTCGCAGGAATTGGGTGGATGCAATCTTCGAATCTAGAAAATTATTTTAGTGTGAATAAAACGGGATGGACTTTAGCAACTATTGCTGGCAAGCTAGGGGGACTTGCTCTCGCACTTTTCTTAGCTTACTATGTTATTCCTATCGTAACGGGTTCATGGTTCGCGCTTGTACCATTGATC
>JBCBTL010000222.1:0-5229 GCA_039818705.1 Cyanobacteria bacterium J06639_1 | reverse complement strand
AGCAAAATCGACGGCCCCCACAGCGCCATCTTCTGCATGATCAGCCGATCGGTAACTAAGGAGGCCGCATCGGCGCGAAGGGCTAAAAAGATGGGCAGCGTCATGTAAATGACATACCCCGTTCCCACCGCCCACAAGGTGCCAGCCGGGATCGACTGAGTTGGATTTTCTAAATCCCCCGACATGTTCACCCCGGCCATGATGCCCGTCACTGCCGGAAAAAACACGGCAAACACCGACCAAAACGGAGCCGCATCGGCCACGGGCGCGCCAAACAATCCCATCGTCTCGTTTGCGACGGGATGACCGAAGACAAAGGCGATCAGGGAAAGTACGATCGCCGCCATAATCACGAACTGCACCCGAATCGCCCAGCGTGCCGACACGATCGCCACGACCGTCACGAGCATCGTCGTCACCACCGTGACCAGTGCCATGTCCAGTCGCGCAAACGTCTCGACGAGACTTTCTGCAAAACCAATCGTGTAAAGCGCCACCGAGATGGCCTGGGCGAAATAGAGTGGAATGCCGACCGCGCCCCCCGTTTCGATACCGAGGGAGCGACTGATCATGTAGTAAGCCCCTCCCGCACGGACGACGCGATCGGTGGAGATGGCGCAGACAGACAGTGCGGTCAAAAACGTGATCGACGTGGAAATCGTCACGATCGCCAACGTACCCAGCAAGCCGACGTTGCCCACGACCCAGCCGAAGCGCAGGTACATGATCACGCCCAGGATGGTCAGAATTGAGGGCGTGTACACGCCCCCAAACGTGCCCAACCCTCCTGGCGTTGGCGAAGTCACCGTTGCGGTTTCGGCGGCAGCGGCAGGAGGTCGACGAAACGGTCGCGGCCAGTTCGAGGGAAATTTCATGAGGAGCTTGCCGTCACTCGGATGGGGGCTGGAGAGCGATCGCCCTAGCAGCTTACCCCAGCCGCTCTCACTGCACGAGTCGCTGGCGTACTTCTCCGAAAGCACCCATCTTGCCAGCAGTCTCGCCGTTCACGAACAGCTCGACGGCTCCAGCATTGCCCGCAAGAACGCTCAGCGCTGCATCCGCCGACCAGTTTTGCATCGCTCCGGGCTGTAGCGTGCCCTCATACACCGTAAATCCGTCTGCCGTCACCCTCATCCAGGATGCTTGCTCGACCAAGCGGACGCCCACTTGAATGGGGCGATTGTCGGTCGGTTGCGGAATCGCTGGGGTTGGAGCAGGCGTTGGCACAGCAGCAACAGCCTCAGGGGGTGGCTCAGAGGTCGCAGGCTCCGTTACGTCATTGGCGAGATCGCCCTGGGAGGGCAGAACGGAAGCGTCCCGCTCGCCAGCGAAATTAGCTAAGCTGACGACCACGATTGCGAAGGGGATAAACGCGATGAGCAAGTGTTCGGGACGCAGTACCCAGGGGGTGTCTTTGACGAGTTGACCGATGGGCTGAACGTCAGCCGCAGCCCGTTCGGCTTCGACGCTCGCGATCGCCTTCGCAAATTGCCCGGCCAGGGCAGTTCCATCGAGTTCGAGACTGTCTCCATAGGTTTTGAAAAAGCCGCGCACGTAAACGGGTTCGGGCAACGCGGCGAAATCTGCCGACTCAATGCCCTTGATATACTGCACGCGCAAAAGACTGGCATTCGCAGCCTGCTCCACGCTCCACCCTCGGGCTTCGCGCGCGCGGCGCAACTGCATACCCATGGTCGCCAGTACGTCTAGCTGCTCGGGTTCTAGCCCTGAAACATCCATGCGGGAACCGCTCTCAACACCCCATACTTTCGGTTTTACCCGATCGCATTCTAAGCTGCCTTACTTCGTTTGAGTAAAGATACCTACTCCGCCCGCGCGGTAAATCGCCCAAGTGCAGCGATCCAATCGCTTCGCGATGCAGCGATCGCACCGGATGCCCTAAGGCTTGCGCAACGCGCCGAATTTGGCGATTGCGGCCTTCGTGCAGGATGACTTGTAGCAGGGTCGTGGCGGCAGGGTGCGATCGCTCCGATAATCGCGTCACGTCAGCCGGTAGGGTGGTGCCATCTTCGAGGCGTACCCCTCGCCGCCAGCGATCGAGGGTCGTGTCGTCGGGATGTCCTGCAACGCGCACCCGATAGGTTTTGGGGAGGTGATAGCGAGGATGGGTAAGCCGATGGGTCAACTCGCCATCGTTTGTGAGCAGGATGGCTCCTGTACTGTCTGCGTCAAGTCGTCCGACCGGAAACAGGCGCGCCCGCGATCGCCACTGTTCGGGCAGTAAATCTAGAACCGTGCGGCGACCTTTGGGATCGGAGCACGTAGACAGAACTCCCAAGGGTTTGTGCAGTAAGACGTATTGCAGGTCGGGCGGTTTATCGGCTGTCTTACGTGAGTTGGTGGTCTTACGTGGGTCGGTGGCATGGGAACCAAGGCACTTGCCATCGAGTTCGATGCGATCGCGATCGGGGTCAGCTTTCGTCCCCAATTCGGTGACCACGGTGCCGTTGACCCGCACCCGCCCTGCCAAGATCAGGCTCTCAGACTGACGACGGGAGGCAACGCCCCAGCGCGCCAAGATTTTTTGGACTCGTTGGGGTTCGCTCATGGCGCTCCAAACGGCGATCGCGATCTTTTTCAGGCGTGTTTTAAGTCTACTGTTCGGCTTCGAGGCGATGGTGTAGCTGGGCGGCACAGTATTTATCTCTATCCAGAAAAGTATTTACAGCATGGTTGCAGCCTGCTGCACGCCAGACAACAAATCCAATAAGCCAGACAAAAGATTTTGGCAAATAAAATAATCTTGACTTATCAATGGCATTGGAAATTATTGCTGTTGCTCCCTCCCTCCGGTCCGTTCTTTCGCGCTTACAATGCATCTATTGCATTTCATGTTTTCTTCACAAGTTTGTGATGGGCGATCGCGATCGCGTCGGTGTGAGGACGATGCGAATTCCCGCGACAATGTTGGCTTTCAACGCGTTATGAGGTCGCTGGCGCGGCGATCGGCGTGGCAGACAGGCTTGAGGGAGCCTGTCGATCGAATTTGAGTTCTGTCGTTAGGCACCAGGTACGGAGTGGCCTATGCAATTGACGAATACGATTCATTTCCGCAACGTGCGCGGCGATGTGTTCGGGGGATTGACCGCAGCCGTCATCGCGCTGCCCATGGCGCTGACATTCGGCGTTGCCTCGGGCGCGGGAGCGGCCTCAGGGTTGAGAGGGGCGGTGTTAGTGGGGCTGTTCGCCGCATTGTTCGGCGGCACGCCCACGCTGATTTCCGAGCCGACCGGGCCGATGACGGTCGTGATGACAGCGGTTATTGCCAACCTGACGGCAGCGAACCCGGAAAACGGGATGGCCATGGCCTTCACCGTCGTGATGCTGGCGGGAGTCTTTCAGATCTTGTTCGGCGCACTCAAGCTGGGCAAGTACGTGACGATGATGCCCTACACGGTGATTTCGGGCTTCATGTCTGGCATCGGAATTATTCTGGCACTGCTGCAGTTCGCCCCATTTTTAGGTCAACCCAGCCCCTCAGGAGGCGTACTCGGAACGCTCCAGAATGTCCCCGACCTGCTGGCGAACATTCAACCGGCCGAAACCTTCTTGGCGGCTATCACCGTTGCTGTGATTTGGCTAACGCCCTCCAAGTACAAGCGCGTCGTGCCGCCCCAGCTCGTGGCTCTGATTTTAGGTACGGTGCTGTCTTTGGTGCTTTTCCCGGAAGTCAATATTCGGCGCATTGGCGAGATTCCCAGTGGATTTCCGGCTTTGCAAGTGCCCACATTTAGTCTCGGCCAAATCCAGCTCATGTTTGTGGATGCGGCGGTGCTGGGCATGTTGGGCTGCATCGACGCGCTGCTCACCTCAGTCATTGCGGATAGCCTCACGCGTACGGAACACAACTCGAATAAAGAGCTAGTCGGGCAAGGGTTGGGCAACATTATGTCCGGCATGTTCGGCGGTATTGCTGGCGCTGGGGCGACGATGGGGACGGTCGTCAATATCCAGGCTGGGGGTCGTACGGCGCTATCGGGGTTGACGCGAGCGGGCGTGTTGCTCGTCATCGTGTTGGGAGCGGCTAATTTGGCCTCGGTGATTCCGTTGGCGGTGCTGGCGGGGATTGCCCTCAAAGTGGGAATTGACATTATTGATTGGGACTTTTTGAAACGGGCGCACCAAATTTCGACCAAAGGCGCGTTCATTATGTACGGGGTGATTCTGCTGACCGTGCTAGTGGATTTGATCGCCGCTGTTGGCATTGGGGTGTTCGTGGCCAATGTTCTGACGATCGATCGCATGAGTTCGCTCCAGTCCAAGTCCGTTCAAGCGATTTCGGATGCCGACGATAAGGTGTTGCTCACGGATGAAGAAAAGCACTGGCTCGATGCAGGCCAAGGTCGCGTGCTGTTGTTTCAACTGAGCGGGCCGATGATTTTTGGCGTTGCTAAAGCGATTTCTCGGGAACACAACGCGATCGGAGAGTGCGACGCGATCGTCTTCGATCTGAGTGACGTGCCGCATTTGGGCGTAACGGCTTCTTTGGCGCTGGAAAATGCGATCGAGGAAGCTGTCGAGCAACGGCGGGCGGTGGCAATCGTCGGTGCTGCTGGACAGACGAAGCGGCGGTTGGAAAAGCTGAAGGTCTTCGAGATCGTACCGTCGCAGAATTTGTTCGTGGATCGCGTTTCAGCTCTCCAATATGCAGCTTCGCAGGTGGTTTCTCGATCGCAGCCCCCGGTTGCGCCCGGTCGAGATTCTTTGACGGAGGTGTAGGGATGCTGGATGGGTTACCTGCGATCGCGCGCGTGCTCGAAGCCTGCGTGTTTGCCACGGTGATGCTCGGCTTTTTCGGCATCATCCTCAAGCAAAATCTCGTCATGAAAATCGTGTCGATGGACGTGATGAGTACGGGGGCGATCGCCTTCTACGTGCTCATTGCGGCCCGCAGCGGGTCGTTTGCGCCGATTTTCGATCGCTCCGAGTCAGTGGCCTATGCCGACCCCGTCCCGCAGGCGGTGATTTTGACCGCGATCGTGATCGGGTTTTCGATTCAAGCCCTGATGCTCGTGGGCGTGATGAAACTGGCTCGGGATAACCCCACGCTGGAGTGCAGCGAGATCGAAGACACCTACATGCCATGACCGACCTCACGATCGCCTGGATAGCCCTGCCGTTGTTTGCCGGGTTCAATATCTACTTATTTGCCAAGCTCGGGCGCTACCTGGCTCTGCTGGGGGCACTCAGTTCGATCGCCTATGCGGT
>JBCBTL010000221.1:0-5233 GCA_039818705.1 Cyanobacteria bacterium J06639_1 | reverse complement strand
GCGAGTCGATTGAAACCCTCGTGACGGCGTTGGGCGAGCATCAAATCGTGCCTGAAACGCTGCCCGCGTTATCCCCTCTGAGTCCGAAAAGCGTTCTGACTCAGTCTCCCGGTCGAGAACTGTATCTGTGTCAATACCTGATCGCTCAGATGGGTGGAGGACTCTCTTTCTTCCGGGCGCGGGACGGTCGCAACGTATCTCGAATGGTCTTGCTGGTGGCTCAACAAACGAATTCACCCGAGTAGCGATCGCCCCCTCAAATCCTCCCGAGTTAAGACGCGCCGAGTTTTTCCCACTGCAGGACGAGGCGATCGCAGTGAGCTTCACCCGGCTCTAGGACGGTCAAGTCCGTGCCCGTGTTGATGGAGTTGCGCGGCCCCGACCAGGGTTCTAAGCAATAAAACGGCTTGCCCTTCACCGTCCAGAACACGAGATGGCGGCTGGAGCCTCCGGTAGTCATGGTGAGCTTGAGATTTTGGGCGCGATCGCTCACAGATGTCGTGATGGGCTGGTCGTTGGGGAGCGCTTCAAACGCAGCGTCGATCTCGTCTAGGGTGAAGTCCCATTGCGCGTCCGGCCAGGTGGCGTTGACGTCGTTGGCGCGATCGAAGTAAGAGGCATTCGGTAAGTCAAAAGCCAAAGCGGACTTGTCGGGAGCGGCGAAGTAGGGGTGAAAACCGTAGGAAAACGGCATCGGCTCGTCGGAAGTGTTGCGATATTCCTGATCGACCGTGAGGGTCGTGCCCGACCAGACGTAGGTGAGCCGAACTTCAAAATGAAAGGGATAGACGGCGAGGGTTTCGGGAGTGTCTTTTAAGAGCACGGTGAGCGCGGCTCCCGCGTCGGTGGTTTCGCTTTTTTCCACCGTCCAGGGCAGCGTTCGCCCGAAGCCGTGCTGTTTGAGTTCGTAGGTCTTCTCATTCCAGGTGTAGCGATTATCGGGGGTGTTGCCACAAATCGGGAATAAAAAGGGATTGCCGCCGCGCACGCTCAGTTCGGGATGGGTAAAGCGCTCGGCATCGAGATAAAACAAATCTAGATCGCCTATTTTTGCAGCGACAACCATACCGCCGCGCTCGGGAACGATATCGACGCTGGAATTGGCTTGCCCGTCTCGTAGGGTGTAGGTAACGTACAGATCGGAGCTTGATGTAATCGAGAACACAGTTTAACCCCCAATTTTTTCCCGAGGTCAGTATACGGGAATGCTGCACTCATCCATCGCGATCGCGAGGAGAACTCATGTCGGAGACTACTTACGATTTCTACATTGCAGGGCCGTTATTTAACGTTTACGAACAGGCTTTTCAGCAGGAATTAGAAAAAGCGATCGCCGCATTTGGCACGACATTTTTACCGCAGCGAGATTGCCCGCAAGACGACCCCGATCGCATTTTTCAGGCGTGTATCGATGGGGTCAAAAATAGTGGGGCGATGGTGGCAAATTTGTCTGGAGTGGATGTGGATTCGGGGACGGCCTTCGAGGTGGGCTACGCCTACGCGCTGGGCAAGCCCGTTTACGGAATTCGGTCTGAAATGGCGATCGGTCTTCCCGATCGAACGATCGCTCCCAATCTCATGCTGAGGGACTCGACCCGGCTGGTGGGAAGCATTGCAGAGCTGGTGGAAGTGCTGCGCGATCGCCATTTGCCCTAAGCAAGGCGCGACCTCTACGCCGTATGGGTATGCTATCTACAACGACTTGAAGTGGAATTGGACGACGCGGATGTTGTCAGCACTCTTATTTTCAAACATTTTTCAACTGCTCGCTTTCGCGTTTTGGTTGTGGATGATGTACGACTGTCTGACATCACCATCGGGCGATCGCACGGCCTGGATTTTGCTGATGATTTTCATCGCACCGTTGGGCGCGCCGCTCTATTTCATCGCAAAAAAATTACCGCAGACCAACGCTCCGCAGATTGGATATCTCAATCGGATTACGCGCCGAACCGAACTTCGTCAGGCAGAGGCAGAAGCGAAAACGATTGGCAAAGCCTATCAATACATCAAGCTGGGATGGTTGCTGCACGAGATGCGATCGCTAGAGAAAGCGCGCGCTGCGTTCGCAACGGCGGTCGAAAAAGAACCCGACAATGCAGAAGCTCTCTGGGGTGCGGCGACGATCGCTCGCGAATTCAAACAGTTAGAATCGGCGCGAGACACATTGAAGCACTTGCTGGAGATCGAGCCTGAATTTCGGCGCGGGGATGCGTCGCTGACTTATGCAAAGACGCTGTTCGAGCTAGAGGAATGGGATACAGCTCGCGAACAGCTCGAAAAAGATATCAAGCGCTGGGGAAATGCTGAGTCGTATTTGATGATGGCGCAAATTTTGGAGCGCGAAGAGAATTACGAGTTGGCGAAATCATTTTTAGAAACGATGCTGGCGCGATCGCAAGGGACTTACGAATTTCAATACAAAAAAAATCGTCCGTTCATCAAGCAAGCCGAGCGCATGTTGAAGCGAGTTGAACGGGCGATTGTGTCTTAAGCTCTAGCTGAATTGGGTTGGAATAGGGATAATGAACAGCGATCGCGATCGCGGATTTTGTCATGATAAAAGTTCTGCATTTATCCGACATTCACTTAGGCAGCGGCCTCGCCCACGGGCGGATTAATCCTGAAACCGGGCTGAATACTCGCTTGGAAGATCTGACGGCAACGCTGGGGCGCTGCATCGATCGCGCGATCGCCGAACCACCGGATGCCATCTTATTAGACGTGATGATGCCAGAGTTAGACGGACTCGCTACCGTAGCTAAACTCAAGGCCAATGAGACCACGCGAGATATTCCCGTCATTTTGCTGACAGCAAAGGCGCAAGCTAGCGATCGCCGCCATTATTACGCGGCTGGCGTGAGGGGCGTGATTACCAAACCGTTCGACCCCACCACTTTAGCCAGCCAAGTCGCCGGTTTTTTGGGTTGGGACGAACCCTAATACCAAATCCGGGCTGATAAAGCCCAAAAACAGACTGGTTCTCGGAACCTCTCAAACGCCTTTCACATAGGCATCAGAGGTCGATTTAGGGTTGGATATCTGGATAACCGGATTTCGTATGATGGGCGATCGCTTTACCCATAATTGGCGATCGCTCGACAACAGTCTCCTCACGACTTTCTCAAGATTGCTGCGTACGCTACCGTACGTATGGCGAACGACCGATATCGCCCGCGTGTCAGGCTACCCAAGAGGAGTGAGAACGATCTTGACGACTTCTATCTCGCCGCCATCGCGGTGCATTTTGGTCATCGAGCCGGAAAACGACCTGCGCGCGGTCATCACTCTCAGTCTTAAAACCTTGACCGCATGGGATGTTCTTCCTGCTAGCTCGGGTGGGGAAGGACTCGAACTTGCCCGTACGCGACAGCCCGATGTTATCCTGCTCGACCTCGACGTGCGCGATGTCACCCTATTTGCGCGCCTGAAAATGAACCCCAAAACTGACTCTCTCCCTGTCATCGCCCTCGTGCCGCGCTTGCTATCGGGCGATCGCGTGCAGCTATCCGAACGAGGATTTGCCGGAGCGATCGCCCTGCCCTTGGACACGTCAACGTTGCACGAGACGATCGCCGCCATCATGAATTGGTCGCCACCCTAAACACCTCCCAAAGCGCGAGTTTAAAAGCGCGAATGAAAAAGATAGAAAAAGCATAAAGGGGGTGACACGAATGCCACCCCCTTCTGAATATGACTCTAAGCTAGCGATCGCTTTACGCTTTCACCGGAGCCTTCGCTACGCGAACGTTAGTAGCCAATCCGAGCATTTCCAGCACCCGAATCGTCATCCAAGTGGCATCGATTTCCCACCACAGCAAGCCGTGACGTGCCGAGTGCGGGAATGCGTGGTGATTGTTGTGCCAGCCTTCACCGTAAGCCAATACCGCTACCCACCAGCAATTCGTGGATCTGTCGCCAGACTCGAAATTGCGATAACCAAATTTGTGGGTGGCGCTGTTCACTAGCCAGGTGGAGTGATAGACCATGACCAAGCGGACGAATACGCCCCATACCACGAAGCTCCATCCGCCCCATGCGTACAGCAGCACAGCCAAAATCACCTGCGGCAGCATGAAATTCTTGCGCATGAATTCGTAGTACGGGTCGCCATTCAGATCGGGCGTGAATTTTTTCAGTTCTTCGAGCGCAGGCGGTTCGTAAGTCAACCAACCCATGTGACTCCACCAAAACCCCTTGTTGGAATCGTGGGGGTCTTCAATCGTATCGGAATGCTTGTGGTGAATGCGGTGGATCGCGACCCACTCAGCCGGACTGCCCTCAGCCGTCAAACTTCCTAGCGTTGCGAGGACGTACTCCAGCCACTTCGGGGTTTTGAAGCTGCGGTGGGTGATGAGTCGGTGAAAGCCGAGCGTAATGCCCAAACCACCTGTAATCCAGTGCAGAGCCACCGCCAAAGCGAGAGCCGACCAGCTAAAGGTAAAGGGCGCGAACAAGGCACCAGCGTGGATGAATGCCATGAAGAGGATGACAGTCCAGTTGATGCTGCGGGGTTGGGAAAAGGATGCTGAGGTCATAAGCTTAGATGTCACAGACTCCATCGTACCGATTTTTCCGATACTTTACAAAGCTTTACTCGACGAGGGCCGAACGCTTGTCAGACCGATTGAATCATACCTTCACCGCGATCGATCGCCGCGTTCGCGCCAATCTAGAGCGCGTGTTAGCTGCAATGAAGGGGCATAAGGTCGGCGCGCATCATTTCAGCGGCGTGACGGGATATGGCTACGACGATATGGGGCGCGACACCCTCGATCGCGTTTTTGCTGAGGTGATGGGAGCTGAGGCTGCGATCGTCCGACTGCAATTCGTATCGGGTACTCACGCGATCGCCTGCGCCCTGTTCGGTTGTTTGCGTCCGGGAGACGAGCTGGTGTCGGTGGCGGGCAAACCCTACGACACCCTCGAAGAAACCATCGGCCTGCGCGGTAGCGGTTCCGGCTCGCTGCGAGAGTTCGGGATCGCCTATCGTCAGCTCGATTTAACCGCAGCGGGGACGCTCGACTGGCAGGCACTCCCCGAAGCCATCCACTCTCGCACTCGCGTCGTCCACATTCAGCGCTCCTGCGGTTACGATTGGCGCGCCAGCATCTCTGTGGAAGACATCGGCAAAATCGTCGCGATCGCGAAAGCCCGCAACCCAGACGCGATCGTATTTGTCGATAATTGCTACGGCGAATTCGTGGAAACCTCCGAACCCTGCCACGTGGGA